>JAZSKL010000208.1:0-11761 GCA_045534855.1 Acutalibacteraceae bacterium | reverse complement strand
GTCGGAAACCGCCAACCCCTACAATAAGGCGATATAAATTTCTACGTAATTTTCGATAATGGTTATAGAAAGTTGAAATAGTGTAATTCACACTATTTCAACACCAAATCTTTGATTTGGTTGCAAATTTTCAAAGAAAATTTGTCTATGTCCATTGCAATGAATATAGAGAAAATTGAATTTGAGGAAATTCAATTTTCCATAAGCCGATAATATCGGCTTGTCGAAACGCTTTTCAGTGTTTCGACATTCTATAATCATTATATATACTTACTTATGCGATATATCTTCAATGCGATATGCCCTACGGGCGAGAAAAGCCTTCCCCTTGATGGAGATTCCCCTGTCAGGGGAAATGTCCGAAGGACAAAAGGGTGCCGTCTCCGGCGAGGAAAAGGGGGACCGCTTGCGGTGGATGAGGTGAATCATGATTGAACAAATATCCTTTTTGTAAATTAAATCCCCCTCATCCGTCTTTTGCTTCGCAAAATCCACCTTCCCCTTGGAGGGGAAGGCTTTGTGGGCTACCAAGCGTCATAACTTACGATTTATACAATATAAATTGCTATATCGTAGGGAACAACCTGTGTGTCGTTCTGATAAATCTATACCTCAGCAAAAACAACCAAAAACCTATGAAAAGGGTGATATAAATGAATACTCCGCTTGCTGATAGATTACGTCCTAAAAAAATTGATGAGGTAGCCGGTCAACGCCACATTTTAGGTGAGGGCAAGGTACTGCGCCGAATAATTGAATCGGGAAAATTGCCGAATTTAATATTTTACGGCCCTTCGGGTGTGGGAAAAACCACCGTTGCAAGGATAATTGCCGAAAATCAGGGTAAAACCCTGCGTTATCTCAACGCAACAACCGCTTCAACTGCCGATATTAAGGAAATCGTTGGCGAAATCGGCAGTTTAGAGGCAGGAAACGGCATTTTGCTGTATCTCGATGAAATTCAGTATTTTAATAAAAAGCAACAGCAAATCCTGCTTTCTTACATAGAAAACGGTGACATTACGCTTGTTGCATCCACCACCGAAAACCCGTATTTTTATGTTTACAATGCCATTTTAAGCCGTTCCACCGTTTTTGAGTTTAAAACTCTCTCGGCTGATGATGTCTGCGGTGTAATAAAACGCGCGGTTGGTATTTTATCGGAAGAATCGGGGAAAACTATACTGCTTGGCGATGAAAGCATTAAAAAAATTGCCCGCGCCTCGGCAGGGGATGTTCGCCGTTCGCTGAATATGCTTGAGCTTGTTTGCATAACAGGTGATGAGGATGAAAACAGCATTACAGTAACCGATGAAACGGTTGAACAGCTTCTTGCGGGTAACTCGGTGAGGTATGACCGCGAGGGCGATGAGCATTATGATATAATTTCGGCTTATCAGAAATCTATGCGCGGTTCCGACCCCGATGCCGCAATCTACTATCTTGGCAGACTTTTGGCGGCAGGTGATTTGCCGAGTGCTTGCAGAAGACTTTTGGTTTGTGCAAATGAGGATGTAGGCCTTGCTTATCCGCAGATTATACCGATAGTTAAGGCGGCGGTTGATACGGCTATGACGGTTGGACTTCCTGAAGCGAGAATACCGCTTGCAAACGCCGTTATTTTAGTTGCAACGAGCCCGAAATCCGCATCGGGACATGATGCAATAAACGCCGCAATGCAGGATATTGAACGAGGAATTACGGGTGATATTCCGCGCCATTTGCAGAATAAACACTTTGACGGAGAGGATGCCGAGGTAAAGGGTCAGAACTATCTTTATCCTCATTCCTATCCCGGACATTATGTAAACCAACAGTATTTGCCGGATAATCTTAAAAACCGCAAATATTATGAGTTTGGGGACAATAAAACAGAACAGCAGTATAAAGAGTATTGGGAAAGAATAAAAAATAAAAAATAATTTTTTCGGAGGCAAACAATGCTCTTAAAAATAAAAGTACCGCAAAAAACGGTTCTGCTTTGGCAGATACGTACAGCCTTGGCTTCAACCGTTTTTTCGGTGCTTTCTTTTTATTTATGCCTGATTTCTCTTTACTTTTTAATTTTTGCCGTAATTTACTGTATATTGTTAATTTTAATTATATTTTTCTTTATTCCATACCACATATTGAGTTATGAAATTGAAATTTACGAAGAATCTCTTGTTGTGCGCCGAGGTTTTATTATAAAAGCCGAATATATAATTCCTTTTAAGCGGTTTGTATATGCAACCGAGTATTCTACCCCGATTTCGCGAAAATTTAAGCTTTCGGGGCTTACAGTAAGAATTTCGCGCAGTATTCTCATAATTCCCGAGATTGATATACGCGAAACCGCAAAAATAATGAGTTATTTAGGTGATAAGGATGAATGACAGAAATTTGAGCTTTAAAATACATCCGTTTAACATAGTTTTTGATTTAAAAATCTTTTTGGCGGTTGCCGCACTGCCTTTTCTTGCAACTGCGGTTAAATATTTGTTTACCGGCGTTATAAACATCGGATTTACGGTGGAGGCGGTTTTAGCCGTATTTTTTGTATTTTTTGCGGTTTTAAGGCTTAAAAGTATAGAATTTTTGGTTTTAGGCGATATTATTTCGGTTCAAAAAGGTTTCTTTTTAAAGCATCGCGCTCAAATTCCTGTTTCAAAGCTCTCGGCGGTTACTGTAAAGCAATCCTTTTGGGAAATCCCGTTTGGCTCGGCTTGTGTTACGCTAAATACCGAGGGCAAAAGTCTTTATAATGATAATTTCAGAGTAAGGCTTTATAAGCGGGATGCCTTCAGGCTTTTGGAGCATATATACGGTACTGAAAAGCGCCCTGCTGTGCGGTTTTCGGCAAAAACGCTTCTGCTTTCGGCATTGCTTTCCTCTTCGGCGGTTTCGGGTCTTTTTATAGGAGTTCCGTTTATAACCCGTCTTGGTAAGCTGTTCGGAAAGGCGTTCTCAAAGGCGGTTTTAGACGGAATTAGCTCTTTTTCTAAAAAATTCAACACCTATTTCCCGCCCCTTTTTAATATTCTTATCCTTATACTGCTGTTGGCTTACGGCTTTGCAGTTCTTTATACCTTTGTAAAGGCTTTAAATTTCCGCCTTTTTGCGGGTAAAGAGTATATTGAGGTTCGTTCAGGACTTTTTATCAGGCAGATAACCGTATTTAAAACCTCTGCCGTTACCGATATTACGGTTGAACAGACTTTTCTTATGTATCTTGTAAAAAGATATATGCTTTCGGTGGGTGTAGCATCCTTTGACCGAAAAGGTGATAAAAAGTCAATTTTAATCCCTTGTGCGGCTTACCATCGGCTTAACGGTGCGGCATTTCTTAATCTGCCGTATTTTAAGCAAAGCGGAGTTATTTTGCGCCCTTTGCGTAGTAAAAGCTCGTTTTTGCGTTTCATTAAAGTTCCGTTGTTGCTTTTTGCAATTATTTCTTTTGCTGTATTAACTGCGGCGGCTGCGGTTCCGTATTTTGAAAGGTTTATTTTGTTTTTGGGGTTGCCGTTCCTTTTTGCGGCGGTTTATTTGTCTTTTTACTTCTATTACAACTACCGTTACGGCAAAATCAGCATTTCCGATACCGTTTATGTCCGTGCGGCACATCGAGCCGCTTTTAAGGAGATGTATATACCGTTTGAGAATATCGGTATAATAAAGCTTTCGCGTGGTATCTTTGCGAGAAAAAAAGGTAGTTGCAATGCGAAAGTTTCGGTAAATTCAAAAAGAGCCAATCGAATTAAGGTGTGGCATATAAACTATAGGTCTTTAAAATCGGGAATATTTGTGCAGATAGGGAATAACGCTGAAATTTGCGGAAACAATAACCAATGAATAATAATGTTTCACGTGAAACATTTTTGGAGGTTTGTTTATGGATTTGTTTTGGAAATGCTTATCGGCGTTTATAATCGGCGGTGCGATTTGTCTTATCGGTCAGATTTTGATTGATTACACCGCGCTTACCCCTGCAAGAATACTTGTTTCCTTTGTTGTTGCAGGCGTTGTTCTTTCGGGTGTTGGTTTTTACGGTGCTTTGGTTGATATTGCAGGCGCGGGGGCAACCGTACCGCTTACAGGCTTCGGACACACCTTAGCAACAGGCGTTCGCGAGGAGGTAGATAAAAACGGCTTGATTGGCGCACTTACGGGAGGTTTGACCGCAACGGCAGGCGGAATAACCGCCGCAATTTCAAGCGGTCTTCTGATGTCGCTTATTTTTAAACCGGATTTGAAATAAATATAGCATATTGATATTTGGTAGGGAACGCATTTTCCGTTCCGCAAAAATAAATATGTAAAAGCGGTGCGGTTTTAACCGCACCCACATTTTTATAAGGTGAATTATTGCAAAACTCGATTTATTTATTATTTTTAAGGTTTTTCTATTTACATTTTAAGCGTTTACTGCTATAATAAAAAACACGGTTCGTAAAACAGAATGTTTCACGTGAAACATTGTGGATTTACACACTTTTAAAATGTCATTACAATATATATTAAATAGTATAATATATATTATATATTACATAATTTATTGTCGTCTATGGAGGGCGTATGGGAAAGATAATTTCAATTGTTAATCAAAAAGGCGGAGTAGGAAAAACAACTACTGCCGTTAATCTTGCCGCCGCAATAGGAATTGCCGGCAAAAAGGTGCTTTTGGTTGATGCTGACCCGCAGGGTAACACTACCAGCGGTTACGGTGTTAATAAACGCGAATCTTCGAATACCTCTTATGAGGTTCTTATAGGAAAAAGCGGTATTGCCGCCGCAACGGTTAAAACACAGTTCAAAAACGTGGATATTGTCCCCTCGTCTATGGATCTTGCCGCCGCCGAGGTTGACCTTATTTCGGTTGAGCGCCGCGAATCGCAGTTAAAGCTTGCGCTGTCGGCTGTGCGTGAGAGCTATGATTACATACTTATTGATTGTCCTCCGTCTTTAGGACTTATCACCATAAACGCGCTTAACGCCTGTGATACGGTGCTTGTTCCTATTCAGTGCGAGTATTTTGCGTTGGAGGGTCTTTCACAGCTTATGTCGTCCGTTCGCCAGATAAAGCGTCTTTATAATCCAACCTTGGAGATCGAGGGTATAGTTCTTACTATGTATGACGGCAGACTTAATCTCACACAGCAGGTTGTAGGCGAAATAAAGAAGTATTTTGCTTCAAAGCTTTATAAAACGGTAATTCCGCGTGCGGTTCGTCTTTCGGAAGCACCGAGCTACGGTATGCCGATACAGTATTACGATAAACGCTCCAAGGGAGCAGATGCCTACAACGATTTGGCAAAAGAATTTTTGAAACGGAACAGGAGAGGCTGATATGGCAGAGAAAAAGAGAGGATTGGGCAAAGGCTTAAACGCCCTTTTTGATGAGAATTTTTCGGATAACGAGGGCGTTGTTACGGTTTCCTTGAGCGAGATTGAGCCTAACCGCGACCAACCGAGACGTGATTTTGATGAAACCGCACTTTCCGAGCTTGCCGACAGTATTGCAAAGCACGGTCTGTTACAGCCGATAATCGTGCGCCCTATGGCAAACGGCAGATACCAGATTATTGCAGGTGAGCGCCGTTGGAGAGCCTGCCGTATGGCGGAGCTTTCGGAAGTGCCGATAATCGTTAAGGAAATTGACGACCGTACATTTATGGAGCTTGCTCTTATAGAAAACCTACAGCGTGAAGACCTCAATGCGGTTGAAGAAGCGATGGGCTATAAAACTCTTATTGATAATTACGGGCTTACTCAAGAGCAGGTTGCCGAAACGGTAGGTAAATCAAGAAGTGCCGTTGCTAATGCCTTGCGCCTTTTAGGTCTTAACGAAACCGAGCTTGAGGCTTTGCGTATGGGAACAATCAGCGCAGGCCACGCAAGGGCTTTGCTTGCTTGCGAGGATGAAGCTCTTCGCCAGAGAATGCTTATTGCCGCAAGCGAGGGAGCATCGGTAAGAGAGCTTGAAAAAATGGTTGGTGAAAGCAAGAAAGCAACAACACCTAAAGCAAAGGCACCGAAAATTAAAAACAGCTTTTACAGCGAGGTTGAGTTATCGCTTCGAAGTGAGATGCACCGAAAGGTTAACATAACATCAACTGGCAAGGGCAAAGGTACTATCACAATCGAATTTTACAGCGATGATGAATTGGCGGAGTTTGCACGCCGTCTTGCAGACGAAAAATAAAATATGGTTTACATAACACCAAGGAGGAGCGCGCCGAATGAAACCTGTTTTGTATATTGTTATACCCTGTTATAACGAGGAAAAGGTTTTGCCGGTAACGGCTCCTCTTTTTCGTAATAAGCTTAAATCCCTGATAGATGCGGGGAAAATCTCGGAGAACAGCCGTATTATGTTTGTTGATGATGGCAGCGGAGATAAAACCTGGGAGATTATATCCTCCCTTTCAAAAGGAGAGAATTGCTTTTGCGGAATTTCCTTGAGTCGCAACCGAGGTCATCAGAACGCTCTCTTGGCAGGTCTTATGGAGGCTAAAAATCTTTGCGATGTTACCATTTCCATTGATTGTGACGGTCAGGACGACCTTGACGCTATGGATAAAATGGTTGATGAATATTTGGGCGGTGCGGATATAGTTTACGGTGTTCGTGACAGTCGAAAGACCGATACGGTTTTCAAGCGCGCAACGGCGCACCTTTTTTACAAGTTTTTAAAGCTTATGGGTGCAGAAACAGTTTATAACCACGCCGATTACCGCCTTATGTCGGCAAAGGCTTTAGAAGCGCTCTCCAAGTTTCGGGAAGTAAACATTTATCTTCGCGGAATGGTGCCTATGGTCGGCTTTAAATCAACCTGCGTTTATTATGACCGCAGGGAAAGGCTGGCAGGTAAAAGCCATTACCCCTTGAGGAAAATGCTGTCTCTTGCCGTTTCGGGAATAACAAGCCTTTCTATAAAGCCTATACGCCTTATTGCGGCTTTCGGATTTTTTGTTGCGGCGGTAAGCCTTTTGGGAATTATATGGTCTATCGTTATGCTTTTACTTCACAAAACCGTACCCGGCTGGGCTTCAACCGTAAGCATTATCTGCTTCCTTGGCGGTATACAGCTTTTAAGCCTTGGGGTAATAGGTGAATATATCGGAAAGATGTATCTTGAAATAAAGGGCAGACCGAGGTACATTATCGACCGCAGAACAAATGAAGAGGAGAAAAAGTGATGAATATACTTAAAAACAAGGTTTTCTGGATTGTTTCGGGTGCGGTGCTTTTGGTTGCAATACTCGGAATTGTTTTGTTTGCGGTTCTTTCGGGCGGCGATTCGGATAACACATATACCGCCGAAACAGCGCAGCAGGATGCATTGGCAGAGGAAATTTATGAGGCTAACAAAAAGTGTGTTGAATACGAAACGGGCAAAAGGCATCACGGCACAGCGTTTGACACCGTTGAGGTAACTGTTACAATGCCCGATTATACAAAACTTTATAAGGAAGTTTATAGATATGATAATCCCGAGCAGGAGCTTTTAAAGCGCTTAAAATCAAAGGATTATGAGGAAATCACCGTAAAAGAAATGGCTAAAGTGGTCGAGACTGACGGTGGAGAGGAAGTTTTGGTTGAAGAGTGTGTTGAACAGCTTATCGAAGCCGAGCTTATAAAGGCAACCAACGCAGTATGGGAGGCAGAGCAATGAAAAGAATATTAAGCTTTATTTTGGTATTTGCGCTTCTTTTGGGCGTTGGTGCGGTTAATACTTATGCCGCGGATTATTCTTCCGAAGAAGTAAAGATGATAAAGGAAGAATTTAATACCCTTAAAAAATCTATAGATGCCCTGTTCTGCAAGGATAACACAATACTTTATTGGAATTATGCAAACGAGCAGGAAGAAAAGAAGTTTTTCAACAATCTTGTAATTCAGTCATCCTATCTTTTGGATACTCCGCCCAATGAGGATTTTTACATAGAACAGCTTACAACTCTTATAGCATTGTATGAAGCGGATGCAATAAAGGGCGTAGAAAAGCAAAGTGAATTTGACAATGTAAAGAGCGGCGGAGATATTGCTCTTGATATTATTGATATTGCAACAGGCGCACTTGGCGGTAAAATAAACAACAAAACCGTTAAAGCTGCTGTTTCTGCCGTTAAAAACTCGCAGAGCTTTGCTATTGATACCTACGAGGAGGTAAAGTGCTACGAGGCGGCAATTAAAGCTTATAATAACAGCACATTGTTTCTTGAAGCTATCATAAACAATACTTCAAATAAAAAGCTTAAAAGTGCGGCAAATACGCTTAAAAACGCAAATAGCGATATGTTTAAATATAAAGTGAAAGCCACGACAAATATTGCAAATAATGTAAGCAAATATTCAGCAAGCTTTATAATGGATGATATTTACGGGGAAGCTATCAAGCAGGCAAAAAAATCAAGTGATAAGGCATTGGTTAAGTTTGCAAACGGCACAGCAACGGCAATTTCTACTCTTGCCGCAAATCTTAATATAGGAACTACAATTTTTGCTGTAAGTATGGTGGCGGGCGATATTCTGTTCGGAACTTCAAACAGCTTTTCACGCCATAACGAAATGCGTATTCTTGCGGATATCGCCGAAGCTCTTGTTAAGCAGAATAATAAGATTAAAATTCCTTCGGGTAACGATGAAGAAGCAATAGCCGCAATAAAAACTAAAATAGAATACTATAAGCTTCTGCTTACAACTCATTCCCGCGGCGAATATGCGCTTTACAGCCTGGTTCATAACGAAGCAGGAGTGCTTTCTGCGATAACCAGCTTCCTTGATAAAAAGGAACACGGCAAAGACTCAAAGGATTGGTATAAGGGGCAGATAGCCTGCATAGAAGATTACTACGAACAGCTTAACGGTGTTTTTTCTGTTGGAAAACAGCTTAATTTTGAACTTCATAACGGATTTATCTTACCTGTAAACCAAAAGGATGAAGTGCCGGAGGGCTTTATCGGTATTTATACCTTTGATGATTTTAACCAGATAGCCCTTGCAGGTCCCGAAAGAGTAACAACCATGAATTCGGGACTTAATGAGCAAACCTCGGCAAAGTATATTTTAATGAATGATATAGTTTGTCCTGCGGATTATAAAACAGCTCTGGTTTTCGGCGGCACACTTGAGGGAAACGGTTATACAATACATAATGTAAGCGAACCGTTATTTGATTGTTTGATAGGCGCAGAAATCAAAAATCTTGGTATAGATGTAAATTATTCTAAATATGAGGAAGAATATGATGTTGCTTACGGAGCGCTGGCGAATGTAGCTTATCCTATTTTTGATGGAAATTATATGAATGTGGCATTTACAACGGTATCCAACTGCTTTGTAAACGGCAAAATTAAGATAACGACTACAGAGAGTTCTGTAACTGTTGGCGCTATAATCCGAAATATAGAAGCAAGACAAACCAAAATAGAAAGTTGCTATAACAGTGCGGATATAGTTGTTGATGCGTATGCAAGTGCCGATGTTGGCGGAATAATTTGCAGGACCGGCAGTATGGGAAGTGTTGAAATTTCAAATTGCTTTAATGAGGGCGATATTACCGTAACATCAACGAATGATTATATCAGTGTTCTTAACAACAATACAATTAGCGCAGGTGGAATTGCGTGTTGGGGCGTAGATGTTATTGCCAAAGAATGCTTAAATGCAGGAAACATAAATATTTCGGCAAACGGAACTAACGGTGCTTTCGCAGGCGGAATATGGGGAGGTGGAACATCGGTTTCCGGTCGAGGCAATGCTGAATTCTGTTATAATTCAGGCAATATTTCCGCTAAACGCGGATATTCTGCCGATGATACAGACGCTATAGAATATGAACGTGCCAACAGCGGAACGCTTCGTGATACCGGTTTTCACAGCGGTGGCATTTGCGGCGGCTCTCGTGAGGGCGAGATAAAAAAATGCTGGAACGAGGGCGAAATATATTCTGATGAAATGGCAGGCGGTCTTATAGGCATTACTTTTGAAGCGGAAATCACCGATTGCTACAATAACGGCAAGGTTTCCGCCGAGTATTACGCAGGAGGTCTTGTTGGTTTTAGTGAATATGGCGGCAAAATAACAACAAGCTATAACAGCGGTGAGGTTGACGGTGCGAAAAAAGGTGCGCTTGTAGGAGTTATACAAGATGGAGAGAAGCTGTTTGAAAACTGCTATTACACAATAAATATGGCACCTACTGCAATCCTTGGAGATTTCGGCAAAACAAAAAGAGTAACCAAGAAAGATGATAAAGATGTCTTTATCGGTTTCGATTTCAAATCTAACTGGACCTTCTTCGGCTCGCAAAACGGCTACCCGAGGTTGAAATAGAGCTTGTATACACTTGATTTAAGGAGTTTATATTATGAAAAGAATTTTATCACTTATTTTGGCATTTGTGCTTATTTTCGCTTTATCTGCATGCGGCGAAGAGGAAAAGCCTACCGTTTCAGGCTCCGGTACAAATGTAAATACAGATAATATTTCGGGTGTAGAAGATACAACCGATAAAACCGACAAGCAAACCTATAATTTTAAAAATACGGGAAATCATCCTAATAATTTGTATCACTCTCAATATACACCCGCTTTTGATAATAATTATATCTATTTCTCGGATAACGGAATTTACAGAGTTGATTACAACGGTCTCAACAAGCAAAAGCTTTCCGAAAATGAGGCATATAGGTTAAATCTTCTCGGAGGATACCTTTATTACGCTTTTGAAGACGGTATTAACCGTTTGAATGTTGAAACCCTTGCCGAAGAAACAATCGTTCAGACATCGGACAAAGAGGAGATATTGGCACTTCTTGTTGTTGATGAATTTGTGCTGTATACGGTAGAAAGCGGCAAGACCTGCTTATCCTATGCTTTAAACTTAAATGATAATACCTCGCTTCTTTTAAATACTACCGATGGTGATGATTACGATACCGATGTGTTTTTTAGTACAACAAAGGATGCTGTTATCTGCTTTGAGTACGATTCAAACAGAAAATCAAGCGGGGGCAAAAGCACCATTATGTTAAGCTACTCATTTGATATGCTCAAAAAAGCAACAAGCAGTGAAGATATAAACGGCAAATCGGATGCTCTGGGAACAACACGCTCAACACCGTCTGCTTGGCAGCTGGCATCGGACGGTATATATCAATTAGGTTATTCTTCGGGCTTGTCGAGTACTGTAAGCCATAATATATACCATTACAGCTATGATGATATCGACTACGAAAAGCAGGAATGGGATTGCGTAAAGAAGTCGGGCTTTGATGGTGAAAATGCCCAAAGCTATATAGGCAAAGGAACTTCTTATATGCTTAAAAACAATCTCCTTATTTTCGATACACGCTGTAATGCGGACGAGACCGATGAAGAAGCAGAGATTCACTTCTTTGAGGATTGTGACCTCGGCAAAGGCAAGATACTTGATGAAATTCCGATAAAGAGACTGTATGTAAATAACCAACGTGGAATAAGCGGTGTTCATAATGATAATATGTTTATAATCCTTAAACCGTATTTGGATGTAACAAACTATACTCTTATTATCGTTTCAACAAACGGCGAAATTCAAAAGATTGATTTTAATTAAATATAGATTGATATATTGTAGGGGATGATGCCAACATCATCCCTTTTGCAAAAACGGGTTGTCGGAAACCGCCAACCCTTACAATAAGGCGATATAAATTTCTACGAAATTTGCGATATATACTTGCGTATGCGATATATGCTTCGCACGCGATATGCCCTTCGGGCGTCTTTGGTAGGG
>JAZSKL010000037.1:0-4611 GCA_045534855.1 Acutalibacteraceae bacterium | reverse complement strand
GATAATCTGCGGGAGGGTAGTCTGGTCGTACCTTATACGGGTGGCGGCTCTTACGTTCCTATGATTATTAAGAACTTTGAGCAGAAGGTTACAAAACCTGCTGACCCTGAAAAGCTCGGTTATAGGTTTGCCGGTTGGTATAGCGATGCAAACTTTACCACACCTTATACATTCCCTGAAATAATGCCCGCAACAGATACCTCTGTTTATGCTAAATGGGTGGCTCGAACCGATACACCGTATATAGTAGAGCATTATAAGGAAAATTTCCGTTCGGGCGAATATGAGCTCTATGAGGTTGAAAACTTCAAGGGTACAACCGATGCAACTGTTAAACCGTCTGTTAAGACCTATACGGGTTTTGTATCTCCGGCTTCGGCAGAACTTAAAATAGAAGCAGATGGCAGCGCAATTTTACGTTACTATTATAATTGCGAACGCCACAATATTACGTTTGATTCCGGTAGGGTAGACGGTGTGGATGTAACCGCAGAGAATGATGTTACCTATAACCTTAAATACGGAGCTTCAATTTATGCACCGCAAATGGCAATGAAGGGTTATACCTTTGTTGGCTGGTCAACGGATGGAGTAAATATAGCAACCGTTGCGGATGTTGTAGGAACAAAAGACCTTACTTATACGGCAATGTGGCAGAAGAACGAAGATACCGAATACCGTATTGAGTATTATGTTCAGCAGGCGGATGGCAGATATACCTTACAGCATATGATTGAGGATACAACTGCTACAGGCAAGATATTCACAAAAGAATATTTGCGTTCTCTTGTTATCGATGGTACCAAAACTGCCGATCAAAAGTTCCTTATCCCCAACGCAATTGTCTTTGAGAATGTTATCGTTAAGGGTATCGTCTGCGAAGAAGCGGCTGTTGACGGTAGCGGTAAAACAGTTATTAAGGTAAACTACGGTCGTAAAAAGCATACATTGACATTTGACCCGAACTATGACGGTGCTGTGCCGATTGTTAAAGATATATTCTATAACGCAGAAATTATAGCACCGCAGAATATTACCCGTATCGGTTATACCTTTGTCGGTTGGGAGGTAACACCTGCACACCTTATGCCGGCTAACAGCCTGATTTATAAGGCGGTTTGGAAACCAAACACCAATACAGCATATAGAGTAGAGCATTATAAAGAGCAGTTAAACGGCTCATTTGCTCTTGCTGATACCGATAATTTCACCGGCACTACAGACAGCAGTGTAACACCTGATGTTAAGAGCTATACCGGCTTTAAGGCTCCCACAACCCAGACGGTGACAGTTAAAGCTGACGGAACCTTGGTGGTTAAATATAACTACACTCGCAATTCCTACACTGTTACCTTTGATGCAAACGGTGGCTCGGTAACTCCTGCAAGTATTACGGCAAAATACGGTGAATCCATAAGCTTGCCGACACCTGTAAGAGAGGGATACGGATTTAACGGTTGGTATAACGGTAAAGATGTATTTAACAATGCTGCAATGGGTGCTGAAAACCTGACAGTTAAGGCTAAATGGACTGCCGGAAAATACGGCTATACTGTAAATCACTATCAGCAAAATGTAGATGGCAACGGTTATGTAATTGTAAAGACCGAAAGCGGCACTGCTGATATGGATGAAAAAGTAACGCCTGCACTTAAAAATTATGAGGGCTTTAGTGCACCAAGCAGTACTACAACCATTACTATAAAGGCTAATGCACAGGATAATGTTGTAAACTACTATTACGAGCGTAATAAGTATACACTTACTTGGAATCTTGGTATTGGTAGTGCAGACGGTCAAAGCTACACTACAGGTTCGGTTTACTATGGTGCATCGGTTACGGCACCTGTTCCTACTAAACTGGGATATACCTTTAAGTGGGACAATGCTCCCGTAACAGTAATGCCTGCCAACAATCTTACCTATACAGCAAACTGGACAGAAAATACATATACCGTTGTATTCCACGCAAATAACGGAACTTCCGAGGAAAAACAAGAGACGCTTCTCTTTACTGCAAAGCTCGGAGAAAACACCTTCCTTTATGACGGATATATCTTTGCAGGTTGGTCTGACGGTGTTAATACCTACAGTGCCGATACCACATTGAGTCAATTGGTTACAGACGGTATGGCGACCTTACATATTACCGCTGTTTGGGAAAAGCAGAAGTATAATATAACTTACGTGGGCGCAGAAAACGGACACGATAACGCTACGGAGTACACCGTAGAGGATACCGTTTCCCTTAACGAACCCAACAACCGTACAGGTTATACCTTCCGTGGTTGGTTTGATAATGCCGAATTTGCCGGTAGCCCTGTTGAAACTATCAATATCGGCACTATAGGTCATAAGATATTCTATGCTCTGTGGGAAGAAAACAACTACACAGTAGTGCTGAATGTAAATGACGGTCTTGGAGGCTTTATCACTACCGAGCCCATTCCTTACACAGGCAATCTTCCTGCAAACACCTTCACCCGTGCAGGCTATACCTTTAAGGGCTGGACGGATGGTGTGAATACCTATTCTGACCTTGCCGCTATTGCAGATATTATCGGTACGGCAAACGATTATAATCAGGTGACACTCAGCGCCGTTTGGGAAATTAATAAGTATACGATTACCTACAGTGATTGGAATATCGGCGCAAGCTCCAATCCTAATACGGTAACCGTATATTCTGCCGAGCTTGACGGTGATGTTGTATTAACCAATCCAACTCCCAAAACCGGTTATCAGTTCCTCGGTTGGTATGAGGGTGAGTCAAAGGTAACAACTATTGCAAAAACCGCAGGTAAGGATTATAACCTTGTTGCAAAATGGGCACATGGCGGTACATTTACCATAAGCTATACAAGCACCTCTAACTATGTTTCTACTTATACCATTAAGAGAACTATTCCCGCAGGTACTGTTGCAACTTCCGCACCGCAGGTGGTTTATATCCGTACCCTTAACGGCACAGCTTACGGTGTTACCCCTGAGGTAGCTACTGCAACAGGTCAGGATAAGTATCATTTTGTACACGTTAATCCTGCCAAAGAAGGCAGCGGTATGGTAACCTTTGCATCTACTGATTTTAGTAAGACTATTACTGTTACCGAAAAGGACGATTACAATTCCAATGATGTTATATCTAGCTATCAAATTGGCGGAACAGCCCGCCATTACACTGTAGAAATGTATAAGGTGGTTGATTCTACAGGAAATTGTAATGGTGTTATCGGTAGCACAAAGTCTGTAAAGAGAAATATGCCTGTCAGCTCTTATCAGATATCCAGCAGCCTTTATAATTGGTTTACATATAATATAATCGCTTCTAATAATGAAATTGGAATTTCCGATTCCGGTTACAACAGCAATGACTGGCGCGATATATATCCAAAAGACCGTATAAATGGTTCTCTTTCTGCTAATGAGGAGAAATATCGTGACTTGACAGCTACCAATTACGGTTTTAGAATGTCGTTCGAAGTAAAGGAAAACGATAAAGGATATCAGTGGGTTAAGTTTACCAACTCTACCGGACGCGGCGGCTCAACACTTGCTGAGTTCCATTTCGCCACAGCAGGTGACAGCAAAGCAAATTGGAGTACCGTGTACTTACCTCGCGCAAACTCTAATACCAATAATGGTACCGAGTTCAGTGGCGGTGACTGTATGGTTAATAACTCATGGACTGTTAAGGATACTTCCAGTTCTACTCCGTATGCTTTAATCTCACTTAGCAAGAATATGAGTATCTGTTTTGATGCAAGCGGTTCTCTTGAAGACAATTGGAGATACAGAAATCTTAACATAAAACTCAGAGTTTATGATAATGATGATCCGGACGCTCTCAATGCAGCGCCTATTGCCTTGACAGAATATGCACAAGGCGAAGCTGTTTACATCACTGTGATTTTTGATGAGCCTATCAATTCCATTTCCGGCACACCGAGCCTGAGCCTTTCTTCCAAGCTTACACCGTATTTTAACAGTGCGAGCTATGTCAATAACGGCTCCGGCACCAATGCACTCGTCTTTAAAGTTACCGCAAAAAAGGCGATTTCTGCCAGCGATGCGATGAAGATTAACGAATACCTTACCGGTTCGTTAAGTAACGTTGGAACGATCAATGCATCCGTTAAGGACGTTTCTCCGGATTAAGCGTTAACCTATTGCAAGGGGGATTTGTAATTCCTAAGCAAGTGAAAACCAAAAAGAAGCGCCATAGGTTCCTCTATGGCGCTTCTTACCAAAAAACGGAGTGAAACTATGAAAAGGCGACTATTTCGCATCCTCTGTATCGTATTGTGTATTGCCGCTATCGGCGGTATCATAGCTACGGTGGAATATATGACACGTGAGCCTGTAACAATCGCTATTATTGATACGGGTATCTCGAGGGACGCTATCGACAGCGATCATATTTTAGAGGGCAAGAACTACCTTGACCCCTCTCTTTCCACCGAGGACACCTACGGTCATGGAACAGCGGTGGCATCGGTTATACTTGAAGAGTTTCCGCATGCCAAATTTGTTCCTCTTGTGAGCAATTCCTACGATAAAGGTAAAATAAAACAGGTGGATAACGATGTGTTCGCTCAGATGATACGGGATGCG
>JAZSKL010000014.1:0-5903 GCA_045534855.1 Acutalibacteraceae bacterium | reverse complement strand
GGATCAAGCGGAGTAGTCTCCATAAAGTAACCTGTCTCACCCAAAGTACCGTAAACCTCATCGGTAGAAACCTGAAGATATTTTACGCCCTCACGGTAAGTATCGTCACCAACTGTCCAAGCAACCTTGGCGCACTGGAGCATATTAACCGTTCCCTCAACATTTGTCTTTACAAAAATTTCAGGGTTAGTTATTGAACGGTCAACATGGCTTTCTGCCGCAAAGTTTACAACGTAATCAACCGTTTCCTCCTCAAAAATCTTGGAAATAGCCTCGCGGTCGCAAATATCTGCCTGAACAAAACGATAACGCGGGTCATTTTCTACACTTTTAAGGTTTTCAAGATTACCCGCATAGGTAAGCTTGTCTACATTGATGATGCGGATATCATCATACTTTGCCAACATATAAATTACAAAGTTTGAACCGATAAATCCTGCACCGCCTGTTACTAAATAGGTTTTCATAGTTAGTCCTCCACTTTTGAAATATATTCTTTAAGCGCTGTTTGCCAGTCACGCATTTCATTGCCTACCGTACATTCAAGCGCAAGGTTACGAAGTGATGAAAAAGCAGGTCGCTTTGTAGGGCTTGGATATTCATCAGAGGTGCAAGGCTTAACCGCATCCTCAAAGCCCGAAAGTGTTGCTATAAGGCAGGCAAACTCGTACCACGAGCATTCGCCCTCACCTGTACAATGGTAAATACCGTACTCCTCGCTTACTGCAAGCTTTAAAAGATGATGAGCTAAATCGTTTGCATTTGTAGGATTGCCACGCTGGTCATTTACTACCGTAATGGCACCTCTTTCGCGAAGCACACGGCGCACCGTTTTAACAAAGTTTTTACCGATATAGCCGTAAAGCCAGGATGTTCTTACCACAAAGGAACGGCGGCAGAAAGAAAGCGCATACTTTTCCCCTAACGCCTTCGAAGCACCGTAAACGCTTTGAGGGTCGATATTATCCCACTCAATATATGGTTTTGTGCCGTTGCCTGCGAAAACATAATCGGTTGAAACGTGGATAAATTTAGCACCGGTTTCATCGGCACACATTGCAAGATTTCTAACACCCAATGCGTTTACCTTAAATGCTGTCTCATAAGCTGTTTCACAGCCGTCAACATTAGTCATAGCGGCACAGTTTATTATAACATCGGGTTTGTTTTCATTTACAAACGCCCTTACAGCCGCCAAATCGGTAATATCAAGCCCGTCAATATCAACAGGTAATATTTCGCAGTTTAGAAGCCCGCAAGGTATTGCGCCAATTTCGCTTTTACCTTTTTCAAGGCAGGAAATAAGCTCATTACCAAGCTGACCGTGACTGCCGGTAATCATAATTTTCATTTACGTTTTTTCCTCCACTTCCTCAAAAACTTAACAGATGATTTAATATGGATAAAAAGATACTTTATGCTTTTTGCACTTTCACGCTCCCAAAGGTGCGTTACAGATACAAGCGGATTTATAACCGTTCTTCCGTACTGTTGCGCGCGCAAGGTAAGGTCAACATCCTCCTGATACATAAAAAATCTTTCATCAAAACCGCCTAATTCTTTAAAAACATCACTTCTTATCACAAAGAAGCAGCCTGTACAAAAATCAATATCCGAAACATTATCAGTAACCCTATCAGCCCAGGTGTACTCGGTACGTATTTTTTTAAATACACCGCCCAAAGGTGCAAGCCTTCCCAAAAACAGCCGTTTTGCTGTTGGGCGTTCTTTAGGCAAATGCTGTTCACTGCCATCCTCATTAAGTATCCTCGGACAGCACATTACTATATCGGGATTGCTTTCCATAAACTCGGCAAGCTCACTCAACACGTCAGAAGAAAAGGTTATATCGGGATTTATCACAAAATGGTATTTACCCATATTTTGCTCTAAAACCTTATTATGTGCAGCGCCAAAGCCTAAATTTTCGCTTTGCTTCAGTACCGTAACGCCCTTAATTCCCCCAGCCGCTTCGGCAGTACCGTCAGAAGAAGCGTTATCTATAACATAAAATTCAAGCGGTAAACGCTTTGTGTTTTCTATAACGCAGTTACAGGCATTTAACGCCTTTTCTCTGCCGTTATAAGTAACAATAGCCGCAGAAATTTTAAAATCCAACGCATATCCCCCTTATTTCAATAAACCGATTTATTCATTACTGTATGAACTATAAAGCTGTGAATAAAGACCACCATTTTCCAAAAGCTCTTTATGGCTGCCCTGTTCTGCAATACCGTCCTTTGTAAGAACAATTATACGGTCAGCATTCTTAATCGTAGTAAGGCGGTGGGCAATTGTAAGTGTTGTTCTGCCCTTTGCCAGCCTTTCAAGCGATTTTTGAACAAGATATTCACTTTCGTTATCGAGTGCACTTGTTGCCTCATCCAAAATAAGTATTGGCGGATTTTTAAGAAACACCCGCGCAATAGAAATTCGCTGTTTTTGACCGCCCGAAAGCTTAACACCGCGTTCACCCACGTATGTATCATATCCATCAGGCAGATTTCTGATAAACTCATCTGCACCTGCAAGACGTGCCGCCTCATAAACCTGCTCCTTTGAAGCACCGGGACAGCCGTATTCAATATTCTGATAAACGCTTCCGGAAAAAAGGTACACATCCTGCTGAACTATACCTATATTAGAACGCAGTGATGAAAGCGTAATGTTGCGAATATCACGTCCGTCAATTCTTATACATCCGCTATCTATATCATAAAATCTCGGTATAAGCGAGCATATAGTAGTTTTTCCGCCGCCTGACGGGCCGACAAGCGCAATATTTTCACCCTGTTTTATTGAAATATCAATATGGTTAAGAACTTCCTCATTTTCCTCGGAATAACGGAAGGTTACATCGGAAAATTCAATATTGCCGCGAACATCGGTTATATCCTCCGCTTGGGCGCTGTCGGTTATAACAGGCTCACTGTCTACTATTTCCGCAAACCGCTCAATACCAGTCATACCGCGCTGAAACTGCTCGGTAAACTCAACTATTCGGCGGATTGAAGTAAGCAAAGTGCTTACAAAAAGCAGGTAAGCCACAAGGTCTGCTGCGGTTATCTGTTCACCTTTAATAAACAGGGCACCAACAACCACAACAACGATATACATAAGACCGTCAAAAAACCTTGTGCAGGAATGGAAACCTCCCATATAGGTATAAACCTTTGACTTTATATCTAAAAATCCTTTATTGCCAACCTCAAACTTTTGGTTTTCAATATTTTCATTTGCAAAAGACTGAACAACCCGAATACCCAAAAGGCTGTCCTCAACGCTTGCGTTAAGCTCACCAACCTGTTTTCTCGACTGCCTGAAGCCCTCTTTCATTTTGCGGTTAAAAATACGCAAAACCAAAATCATCGGCGGAATTATTGCAAAAATTATAAGGGTAAGCGGAACATTTATGGTACAAAGAATTATAAATGCCGCCGCAATTTTTATACCCGCAATAAAAAATTCCTCGGGGCAGTGATGAGCAAACTCGGTAACATCAAAAAGGTCGCTCGTAATTCTCGACATAATTGTGCCGACCTTTGTATTATCATAAAACGAAAACGATTGCCTTTGCAGATGCGAAAACATATCACGCCGCATATCGGTTTCAATTTTTGTACCCATTATATGCCCGAATGTTGCCATAAAATAGTTTGCGGCGGTATCAATAAGCCTTAATATAAGATATCCTGCACCCACAAACAGTACAAATCCAATTGTCAGTTTTTCAATTTCATTTGTTGCACGGTCGGTTATTTCACGCACTATCATCGGTAAAACAAGCTCACAAATAGTTGTAAGCGCGGCACAAAAAAGGTCAATCACCATTATTCCTACATACGGCTTATAATAAGGAATAAAGCGTTTTATAAGTTTAACTGTTTTCATATTATTTTAAGAATCCGTTTACTATTTCTTCTTCAGCCTCTTGCTCGGTAAGACCTAAAGTCATAAGCTTAATAAGCTGTTCAACGGCAATTTTTCCAATTGCCGCCTCGTGTATAAGCGAAGCATCAAGATGATTTGCGGTAATTTCGGGAATAGCGCTTACTTTAGCGTTATCCATTATAATTGCATCGCACTCGGTATGACCCGAACACAAATTGTTACCGTTTATATTCGAGCGGAATATCTGCGTTGAGTTACCCTTTGCAACCGAACGTGAAATTACGTTTGCACCTGAATTTTCACCGTTAAGGTCAACGGTAAAATCGGTTTCAGCGTGTTGAGTACCCCCTGTCATAAGCTTTTCTCTTATAACAAGTGTACCGTCCTTTTCTACTACCGCCTTGGTTATACGGTAGGTTGAATCAATACCGTCTATCTGGGTGGTATCCATTTCCATATATCCGCCCTCGGCGATATTTATAACGGTTGTAGGGTTCATATTGTTATCGCCCTTGCCGTCACTCTCGCCGTAATGACGCTCGGTATAACGGACTTTAGCGTTCTTGCCGACAAAAAATGTATGAATACCGTCATGTCGGGATTCGCTGTCACCGCAGTTATGAATACCGCAGCCTGCCATAATGGTAACATCGGCATCATCACCGATTATAAAATCGTTATAAACCATTTCTTTAAGTCCCGTTTCGCTGATTATAACGAGAATATGCACCGTCTCACCCTTGGTTCCGGGACGGATTATAATATCAATACCGGGCTTGTCCGTTTTAGTTCTGATATCTACATTTTCGGTAACATGACGCTGTGCTAAACTACCGTTTGCACGGATATTGAAAGCCCCCTCGGGAGTGCCCTCCATATCTGCTATTATTTTAAGAAGCTGTCTTTCGGTATCATTCATCACTCGGTCACCTCCATATTATCGGTAAGAACCTTGCAGGCTGCCGCCGAAGCACCTAAAAGCTCTGGCAAAATTTCGGACTTAGGCCCGTATGCCTTTAACTGACCGGCCGCTATTACCACTACCTTATCGGCAATGTTAAGAATACGCTCCTGATGCGAAATTATAATTATAGAACCGCCTAAACGGCTGTGAAGCCGCTCGAAAACCTTAATAAGGTTATTAAAGCTCCAAAGGTCAATACCTGCCTCCGGCTCATCAAAAATAGAAACCGATGTACCGCGCGCCAATATGCTTGCAATCTCTATTCTTTTAAGCTCGCCGCCCGAAAGGGAAGCGTTGATTTCGCGGTTGATATAATCCCTCGCGCAAAGACCAACCTGCGAAAGGTAATCACAGGCATCATTTATACTTATATCTCTTCCGGCGGAAAGACGTATAAGGTCATTAACCGTAATTCCCTTAAAGCGTACAGGCTGCTGAAAAGCAAAGCTTATACCTTTTCTCGCCCTTTCGGTAATAGAAAGGTTGGTTATATCCTCACCGTCAAGCAGTATCTGACCCGAAGTAGGACGGATAATTCCCGCAATTATTTTTGCCAAGGTAGATTTACCGCCGCCGTTAGGTCCTGTAACAGCAACAAAACCGTCTTCAATTTTAAGCGAAATATCCTTTAAAATCTGCTTTTCGCTACCATCATTTTCATCAACAGCACTAAAGCAGATATTTTTCAACTCTAACATATAGACCTCCAAAACAGTGAATATACAGTTATTCTTTTACATTATACCTTCTTTACCGCAAAAATGCAATATTATTATATAATAAAATACGCAATAATGTTAAAATTATTTATTTGCCTAAACGTAAGTTTTATGCTATAATTATGGTAATTTGAATTTTTCAACTTTGGAGTGAAACTATGGATATAATTAAAGCACTTACCGAGGAATTCGGTTTAAAGCAATGGCAGGTTGAGCACACGATAGAGCTTATTGATGACGGTAACACCATTCCGTTCATCGCGCGCTACCGTAAAGAAGCAACGGGCTCATTGGATGACCAACTGCTCCGAGAGCTTTCCGACCGCCTT
>JAZSKL010000097.1:0-3121 GCA_045534855.1 Acutalibacteraceae bacterium | reverse complement strand
AAAAGCTCCTGACAACTCCTTGGCTCACAGAACGACATGGCTACGATCCGACTTATCAAAAGGTGCAAATTGCTTTGCTCTTTGACTTTTCGGCATCTTTGCACGCTGTTTATCCATTTGCCTTATGACCGCCAATCTGTTGGTTTCTCTCTCTTGAGGTAGCCGCATCCTGAAAGCTCATACCTTTTAATATTGCATTCTTACCGTGTTTCGCCTTTATTTTAAGCATTGTTTCCTGAATCACTTTATTTTTAACCGTATCAGCATTATCCAAGAAATTTAACTGTTCTGCCCCTGTATCTTCTAAAACACGGTTAAAGGTAATATTTATACGCCTTACAGGATATTTAGAATTTACCACTCGATAATACAGTGAAATTACCGCCGGAATTATAAGGCTGTCTGCATTGGTTTTTGATGCAATTTTTGCAGTTCCTTTAGCGCCCGGAATATCAAGCGAATTAGAATATCCAACATAAACAGATACCGAATCAGTAACTAATTTTTTGTTCACCATATCAAGGCACATCATTTCTAACATCTCTTTTATAATAATAAGAGCTTCGGCAAAAGAATAATCTCTCATAAGCACCTGACCGCTTGAAAGGCAGTTTGATTTTGCTTTATAATTCTTTATATCCTCCATAGTTGTGCTTTCTCTGCCCCAGGCATGGTCTATAAGCAATTCGGCATCTATCCCGAACCAACTATACAAAAAATCCTCAGGAGTTTTTACAATATCACCCATTGTATTTATTCCGTATTTGGAAAGTCTTTCAGCAGTTCCTTTTCCTATTCGCCAAAAATCGGTAAGCGGTTTATGATTCCACATAGTGGCTTTATAGCTCTCTTCATCAAGAACACCAATAAAATCAGGTGAATGCTTAGCAGTAATATCCAAGGCAATTTTACAAAGATAAAGGTTTGTTCCGATACCGCAAGTAGCCCTTACACCTATTCTTTTATAAATCTCATTCATAAGCTTTATAGCCAACTCTTTTGCGGTCATATTATATAACCAAAGATAATTGGTAACATCCAAAAAAGCCTCATCTATAGAATAAACGTGAATATCCTCCGGAGCGATATACTCTAAATATATTCCGTAAATTTGGGCTGCGTAATCAATATACTTTTGCATTCTTGGCGGTGCCATTATATATTTGATACCTTTAGGTATTTCAAATACCCTACACCTGTTTTTAACACCTTTAGCTTTAAGAGAAGGGCTTACGGCAAGGCATATAGTTTTGTCTGTTCTTTCGGGGTCAGCTACAACAAGGTCGGTAGTCATAGGGTCAAGTCCCCTTTCCACACATTCAACAGAAGCGTAAAAAGACTTTAAATCTATACAAAGATACTGCTTTTCACTCAATTCTCTCACCGTCTTACGAACATTTGTTCGCTTTATATTATACCACCTTTTCAAAAAAATTCAACAGTAAATTTTTGTATTTTATATAAAAGCAGGAGCGTTTAAAATCAACGCTCCTGCACCTATGTCATAACTTATTAAACAATAGAAATTGTTATTTTATTATCGGTAAGGCAGTTTTCACCGATAAATACATCGAATTCTCCTTTTTCAACGATATATTCACCGTTTTCATTATAAAAACCTAACTTATCGAATCCTAAATTAAAGTTGAATTCTTCAGTAGTATTTATCTTTATAAGCCTTTTTTCAAATCCCTTAAGCTCTCGTAAAGGACGCATAACCGAAGCAAATTTATCTCTTATATAGAGTTGCACCGTTTCCTTACCGTCATATTCCCCTATATTTTTAACTTTAACCGAAATATTAAAGCACTTACCGCTTTTAAGTTCGGATAATTCAATTTGGCTCGTGTTTGATACAGGTTGTCCATATTCGAATTTTGTATATGAAAGTCCGAAACCAAATGGGAATGCAGGTGTTGGATAACTGTCAACATAACAATTCTGAGGGTTTTCGCCGTAATAGCAATTAACCAATCTGCCACTTGAAGTAACATTGTAATACATTGGTATATGGCCTGTTCTTTTCGGGAAAGTAACAGCGGTTTTGCCGCTTGGTACAACATCTCCGAACAAAATATCACATACTGCATTAGCAGTTTCGCTACCGCCATGCCAAGCATATACTATTGCATCAAGATATTCGCTCACACCCTCCATAGCAATAGGTCTTCCGCAGAAAAATACACCGATAACCTTTTTACCGAGAGCTTTATATCTGTGAATAAGCTCAATCTGATTTTTAGGAAGAGATATATCCGAAAGAGAAAATGCTTCACCCGTTACCCTTTCACTTTCCCCTAAAGCCAAAACTACTGCATCAGACTTTACAGCTCTTGCGATACTATCGTCAAGAACAGAAATTTCGTTATTACCAAATAGTAAATTACCGCCTAAAACTCCTCTTATTGCTTCAAGCAAATTAGGTGTTTCCTCGCTTTTTCCGTCCAAAGTCCAGCTTCCGAGTAAAGCACGGCGTTCCTTTGCAAAAGGACCAACCAAAGTGATTCTTGCGTTCTTTCGCAATGGTAAAACACCGTCATTTTTGAGCAAAACTATTGACTCGCCTGCTAATTCACGCGCATCAGCAATATGCGTAGTTCTGTCAATATTTCTATCGTCACAATACGGATTTTCAAAAAGCCCCTTCTTAAATTTAACTCTCAAAACACGTCTTACTGCTTCATTTACCGTTTCAACAGAAACTTTCCCTTCAATAACCGCGACTTCAAGGTTATCAAGATACACCTTATCGATCATATCCATATCTAGACCCGCATTTATTGCAAGTGCAGCACAATCAACATTGTTATCGGTAACGCCCTGTCTTACGAGCTGTGAAACTGCACTCCAGTCGGATACAACAAAGCCATTAAACCCTAAATGATTTCGTAAAAATTCAGTAAGGTATTTTTTACTTGAGGTTACAGGCTGTCCGTTAATATCATTAAAGGATGACATAACCGTTAAAGCACCTGCATTAACAGCCGCGCGGAAAGCCGGCAAATAATGATTATAAAGGCTGTAATCAGATATTTCGGTTCGGTGATAATCTCTTCCACCCTCACTTGCACCATAGCCTAAATAATGTTTGGCACATGCAATCAAGCTTTCTTTATTTTTT
>JAZSKL010000115.1:0-5879 GCA_045534855.1 Acutalibacteraceae bacterium | reverse complement strand
CCGCCCATTCGCACGCCTTAATACGCAAGCTTTGATATTATTATAATATATTTATTTTGATTTTACAATACTAAAAATATAAAAACTTGAAAAAATTTTTTAAATCTGTTATACTGTATAAGTATTATTATATTGAAAGGCGGAAAATTTGTTGAATTCACTTCATATCAAATCATTATTTTCTTTAAAAAACACAATTTCTTCTTCGTTGTTTGACGGTAAAACTTATCCGTTTGAGGTGTTGCCGAAAATCGGCGAGTTTATAAATGAACTTGGAAATAAATTGGATAACGAAAAATTCAATAAAATTGGAGAGAATATCTGGATTGCGCGTTCTGCCAAGGTTGCCGAAACCGCAAGTATAAGCGGTCCGTGTATTATTGATGAAAACGCAGAGATAAGGCATTGCGCTTTTATTCGCGGTAATGCAATAGTAGGAAAAAACTGCGTTGTTGGTAATTCTACAGAGCTTAAAAACGTTATTTTGTTTGACTTTGTTCAGGTGCCGCATTACAATTATGTAGGTGATTCTGTTTTGGGTTACCGTTCGCATTTGGGTGCAGGTGCTATTACTTCCAATGTAAAATCGGATAAAACGCTTGTAACTGTTAAATATGGTAATGAACGTATAGAAACAGGATTAAAGAAATTCGGCGCTATACTTGGTGATTTTGTTGAGGTTGGTTGCGGTACTGTGCTTAATCCGGGTACTGTGATAGGAAAAAATACAAATATTTATCCGCTTTCAATGGTTAGAGGATTTATACCCGAGAATAGTATTTATAAAAAAATGGGTGAGGTTGTAGTTAAGGAATGACAAATTACGAAATATGGGATGTTCTTAATGAAGACGGAACTCCCACAGGCAGAACAATGATGCGCGGTGAAAACACCTTAAAATCAGGCGAGTATCATCTTGTAGTTCATATTTGGATATTATCATCTGACGGTAGGTTTTTACTTCAAAGGCGTTCTCCTGATAAAAAATTGATGCCGGGTGAATGGGCTGCAACGGGTGGTGCCGCAATAGCAGGTGAAAACTCGTATCAAGCGGCACATAGAGAGTTGTTGGAAGAGTTGGGAATTGATTCTTCGCCCGATACATTAAAGAAAATGGTTAGAATATTCAGAAGGAACTCTCTTTTGGATGTGTGGGCAATTACGGTTGATTGTCTTGCGGAAGAGCTTACTTTGCAGGAAAGCGAAGTTGCTGAGGCTTGCTGGGTATCAAAGGCAAAGCTTGATGAAATGATTGCAAACGGTATGTTCCATAATTACGGAAAAGAATATTTTGATACCGTTTTTACAAAAATAGAAGACTATAGAGGTGTCAAAATATGAGTTTTAGATTTGAGGGAGAAAAATGTCCTGCGTGTCATGCTTATCTTTTTGAGGATGACGATATAGTATGCTGCCCTGAACGCGGAGCTCCGCATCATAGAGACTGTTACAACGCAGTAGGTCACTGTGTTTACGAGGATGCTCACGGTACTGAATTACAGTATGACAGAGTAAAGAAAAACAAGAGCGAAGAAGAACCTAAAGCACAAAATAAATCTACTTATCATAATTCGTATTCAACAGCGCGTTGCAAAATGTGCGGTGAAGAATTTGAGAAAAATGCACGCTCGTGTCCGCGTTGCGGAGCACCTAATATGAATGGTATGAACGGTTTTGCCACCTTTGATTTTTTAGGCGGCGTTCCTGCAGAAGTTGATATTGGTGAGGGTGTTACCGCAGAAGAGGCAAAGCGTTTTGTTGTAGCAAATACACCGCGTTATATTCCTAAATTTGCCGCAATGGCAACAGGTAAAAAGGCATCTTGGAACTGGCTTGCTTTTCTTTTACCTTGGGTTTGGTTTGCATCCAGAAAAATGTATCTTTATTCTGTTATATGCGGAATATTAAGCATTGCTTCTACTTTGGTTATGTTTCCCTTTACAATGCGTTTTTCTGCAATTGTTGGAGTGGGCGCTTCTGCAACAAACTCCATAAAACCGTTTATACAGATTTTTAACGAAAATCCTACTTGGCTTATATTGTTTGGTGTCGGTATGCTTGTATCGCTTGCAGTAAGGATTGTTTGCGGAATTTTAGGAGATGGAATTTATCGTAAATACGTAATTTCTTCACTTAAAAAAATTCACGCCGAAAGCGAAGATCAGGATGCCGATTACCGTAAGAAAGGCGGAGTAAGTTTTATTGGTATGTTTATTGCTTTTTTTGCAGGCGAATATCTTCCTATGATTATTGCGAGTTTCCTATTATAATTTCAAGTTAGGGGTTTATTTATGATTAAAAAGGCTATTATTCCCGCTGCAGGACTTGGGACAAGAGTTCTTCCTGCATCAAAGGCTTTACCTAAAGAAATGTTACCGATTGTGGACAAGCCTGCAATTCAATATATAGTTGAAGAGGCTGTAAATGCCGGAATTACTGATATTTTAATTATTACAAATCGCGGTAAGGGCGTTATAGAGGACCATTTTGATCATTCCATTGAGCTTGAAGCGATGCTTGAAAAACGTGGTAATACTGAAGTTTTAGATGAGCTTCGCCGTGTTGCAAAGCTTGCAAACATATATTATATCCGTCAACGTGAGACTAAAGGTCTTGGTGATGCAGTACTTAGAGCGAAGGAATTTGTTGGTGATGAGCCTTTTGCGGTTCTTTACGGCGATGACGTTATTATAGGTGAAACACCTGCAATAGGTGAGCTTTGCGATGCTTATGATAAATACGGTAAAAGTGTTGTAGGCGTTAAAGAAGTTTCTGATGAGTTTGTGGTTAAGTATTGTTCTTTGAAGGTTGAAGAAATTGAGGAAAAAATATTTTCTGTAGGTGATATGATAGAAAAACCTCAGCTTTCTCAAAAGTTTTCAAATTACGCTATTTTAGGTCGTTGCGTGCTTGATAATGAGATTTTTGATATTCTCGAAAACACCCCTTTAGGTGCAGGCGGTGAACTTCAGCTTACCGATGCTATGGCTGTTATTGCTCGCAGTAAGGGTATGGTCGGCGTTGATTTTAACGGAAAACGCTTTGATATGGGAAATAAATTCGGTATATTACAGGCAAATCTCGAAGTCGGTATAAATCATCCCGAAATTTCCGAGCAGCTACGAAAATATATTAAAGAGTTGGCAGAAAAGATTTAATGAAGTATAAAGCACTTTTCTTTGATTTGGATAATACTCTGCTTGATTTTGGTAAAGCGGAATATAAAGCTATACGCAAAGCTCTTGAGTTGCATAACTTGCCCAGCAGCGATGAAATAGCGCAAATTTATTCCAAAATAAATAAATCATTTTGGGAACGATTCGAACGCGGCGAAATTAAGCGCGAGGAAATTTTTGAAAACCGTTTTATAAAATTGCTTGAGGTTATAGGCGGAAAAGCCGATATATCAAAATTATCTCAGGATTATTTTGCTTTTCTTTCAACCGGTCACGATACCGTTGACGGGGCAGAAGAGATACTTGATTGGTGTCTAAAAAACGGATATAAACTCTATGCCACAACCAATGGAATTTCACTTACTCAATTCAAACGCATTGAAGAATCGGGCTTAAACAAGTATTTTAATGGTGTATTTGTCTCGGAACAGGTAGGGGCAAAGAAGCCCGAAAGTGCGTATTTTGAATATGTATATTCAAAAATTGAGGCTGTTGATAAAAAAGAAATTTTAGTTATCGGTGATTCACCGTCCTCTGATATTTTAGGCGGTATAAATTTTGGCGTTGATACTTGCTGGTATAATCCTGAATGTAAAAATTCTATTTATACCCCTACATTTGAAATTAAAAAATTAAACGAACTTAAAACTGTTTTAAAAAGAGCGTAATACGCTCTTTTTTGTTTAAATATTAAAATCGTGGTAAAAATAATTTTGGTGATTGTTATAAAAGAGAAATGCAAAAAATTATTTTTAAACTTTGCTTTAGGAATACCGATTGGAATTGTAAACGGGCTTTTCGGAGCAGGCGGAGGTATGTTGGCAGTACCGTTACTCAAAAAGGTTGGAATGGAACAAAAAAGCGCACACGCAAATGCTGTTGCTGTTATTTTACCGATAACTGTTATTTCTGCGGTTATGTATTTGTTACGGGGATACGTTACATTAAATGAAGCCCGGATTTATATACCTACAGGACTGATTGGCGCGGTTTTGGGTACGATTATTCTTAAAAAGATTTCACCTAAAATTCTAAAGAAAATATTTGCATGCTTTATGATTTATGCAGGCATAAGGATGGTGCTTAAATGATTGTAAGTGCTTTAATTGCCGGATTTTTAAGCGGTATTATCGGTGCGATGGGTCTTGGCGGCGGCGCTGTTCTGATTATATATCTTTCAATATTTACAAGTACCGAACAACTAACGGCACAGGGTATAAATCTATTGTTTTTTATTCCGATTGGTACACTCGCAGTAATTATATATTCGATTAGAAAGCATATAAATTGGAAAACAATTATGCCGCTCGCATTCGGAGGAATAATAGGCTCTGTTTGCGGTATATTTATAGCAAAAATTTTAGGTGGGAATATGACAGCAAAGCTTTTTGGTGCTTTTCTGATTTTGTTGGGATTAAAAGAGTTGTTCTTTTTTAAAAAAGCTAATAATAAATAAAAAAGACTGCATTTAATACAGTCTTTTAAACATTAACCATTGTTAGTTACATTTTGAGATATCTTTTTATATTCAGCCGGAATAATCGGAGTGTTAAAAGCGGCTTTTTTTGCGGCGTTATAAATAATTTTTGCATCATCACTTGAAAATCCAGCGGTGTAATTAAGTTGTGTTACATCAAAATTAAAAATTTTCGCAAATAAAGTAGCCGCGGCAAGGAAGCTTCCGGCACGCGAGGGATGGGTTAAATCGCTGTTGTAAAGCTCGATATCTGTATTATTGGTATAAACGTCATAAAACGCAAGTCCTGCATGAGCTACAGTTATATCAAGCTCATCGCCTATAGCTTGGTATGAAGCGGCTAATCGCCATGTCATGCTTTCGTTTGTCCAACCGTTTGATTCGAGTGCTGTATGGCCGCTTTTTCTGCCCCAAGTGGAATAAAGTATTGGTGTGGCACCATTCTTTTTTATTCTATTTGAAAGATTGCGTATTGCATCATAAAAGGCGGGAGGATTATCGTATGCAGGCAGTAAACTTTGTTCTTGTAAAATTACATAATCGTATTTTTTATCGCCTTTCAGAGCTTCTTCGACCTTTTTGCCGTATTCATCTTCAGGATTAGCGTGTTGCGATAATCTGTAACCCCCCTTGGTGATTGCAGAAACATCAACATCAATCCCTGCAGATTCACCTATATTTTTAAAAAGTGATGTTGGCATATCGTTATAATATGTGTAGCTGTTACCGATAAAAAGAATATATGTTGTTTTCTTCATTTCTGTTTCCTCCGTCATATTATTGTTATTCGTTTTTGAGTTTTGTTCTTTTGATTTTATTTTTTCAGTAGAGCTACAGCCTATTAAAAAAGAAAAAATCATAATAAAAAACAAGGATTTAATTATTTTTCTTTTCATAAAATTCTCCTTAAAATGTCTATGAAGTAATTGTAATACAAATTATAAAAATAATCAAATATATAAAATGTTATGATATATATAAGCAGGGGATTATAGGTACTTCTTTTTAGGATTATAGGGTGCATAAATTATATTTTCGGAAGTTTTGCGTATGAATTTAAACCATTGCATAATTACGGCGAAGCCGGGCATATCATTAATTCCGAAGGAATTGCATATCATCAAAACGAAGTTTTGTATATCATCATTGTGAAAGTGGAATTCGACCTACGGCTGATAATATACACCTTCGGTGATGAGATACACGCTTACGCGTGATGATATACC
>JAZSKL010000238.1:0-4768 GCA_045534855.1 Acutalibacteraceae bacterium | reverse complement strand
GTTGGTATGGCGAAAGTGACCCGATATCATTGCAATACATTCGTCAAATTCCAAATATGAAAAGCATTGTCAGTGCTGTTTATGATGTAAAACCGGGCGAGGTATGGCCTGAAGAAAGCCTTGCCAAAATGAAAGCGCAGGTAGAAGCAAACGGTATAATTTTTGATATTGTTGAGTCTGTTCCTGTTCCCGAAGAAATAAAACTCGGAACCGAAAAAGCAGACGAGCTTATAGAGGTGTACTGTGAAAATATCCGCCGTTGTGCAAAATACGGTATTAAGTGCATTACATATAATTTTATGCCGGTATTCGATTGGACGAGAACACAGCTCGATAAAAAGGCGGCAGACGGCTCAACAAGTCTTGTTATGTATGTTGAGCAGATGAAAAATTTAAATCCTTTAGAGGATGATATACATCTTCCCGGTTGGGATGCAAGCTATACGCAATCGGAAGTGCGTGATTTAATTACGGCTTACGGAAAATTGGGCGAAGAGGGTTTATGGGAAAACCTTGAAAAGTTCCTTAAAAAGATAATTCCAGTAGCCGAGGAGTACGGCGTAAGAATGGCTATTCACCCCGATGACCCACCGTATTCAATATTCGGAATACCGAGAATAGTCACAAATGAGCAAAATCTTGACCGTCTGCTTAAAATTGTTGACAGTCCCGCAAATAGTCTTTGTTTTTGTACAGGCTCTCTCGGTTGCGCAGATTTTAACGATATTCCTAAAATGGTTCGTAAATACAGCGCTATGGATAGAATTGCCTTTATGCATATCCGTCAGGTTACACTTTTAGAGGATGGATCGTTTGAGGAAAGCGGACATCTTTCAAAATGTGGTAGTCTTGATATGTATGAGATTGTAAAGACTTTGACCGATACGGGGTTTGACGGTTATGTTCGCCCTGGCCACGGCAGAATGATTTGGGGCGAAAAGGGGAAACCGGGTTACGGATTATACGACAGAGCACTCGGGGCTGCGTATATAAACGGATTATTCGAGGCTTTGGAGAAAGGAAGAAAGTAAATGGAAAAGAATGTGCTTAATACTGATTTGTCGAGTAAGGTTGCGGTTATTACAGGAGCGGGCGGTGTTTTATGCTCCGCTTTTGCAAAAACGCTTGCGCGTGCAGGTGCAAAGGTTGCATTATTAGACCTTAACTTTGAAGCCGCCGATGGATTTGCAAAGGAGATTATAAGCGAGGGCGGTATTGCAAAGGCTTATAAATGTGATGTTCTTGACCGTAATGCTTGCGAAGAAACGGCACAAGCCGTTTTAACCGATTTAGGCGCTTGCGATATTCTTGTTAATGGCGCAGGCGGTAATAATTCGAGAGCCACAACCGACAAGGAATATTTTGAACTTGGTGATATTGATGCCGAAACCAAAAGCTTTTTTGACCTTGACAGTGACGGAGTAGGCTTTGTATTTAACCTCAATTTCCTTGGCACACTTATTCCAACACAGGTTTTTGCAAAACAAATGGTTGGAAGAAGTGGCTGTAATATACTTAATATTTCAAGTATGAACGCCTATACGCCTCTTACAAAAATCCCCGCTTATTCGGGTGCAAAGGCGGCAATTTCAAATTTTACGCAGTGGTTGGCGGTGCATTTCAGTAAGGTTGGGATTCGGGTTAATGCAATAGCTCCGGGATTTTTCTCAACAAAGCAAAACGAAAAGCTTCTTTTTAACGATGATGGCACACCGACTGCTCGAACAGGTAAAATTTTAGCGGCTACTCCAATGGGAAGATTTGGCGAGAGTAAAGAACTTGAGGGTGCATTGCTGTTTCTTTTGAATAATGATGCTGCAAGCTTTATAACAGGTGTTGTATTACCAATAGATGGCGGTTTTTCGGCATATTCAGGTGTTTAATAATTAAAACAGGTCTTGTAAATAAAATTCCTTATATTTTGATTGACTTTTGATATTATATTTTGTAAAATTTCTTATAACAGAAATGTGTTACATTTTATTTCAAAAGAGGGAATTTTATGGAAAAAGACCTGTTTTTTAATAAACGACCCGGTATTTTTAAATTTGCTCCTTGGGCGGTTATGAATAAGCCGTTTACAAGGGAGAAGCATTATATTAAAAATAACAGTGTTTGTTATGATGTTTCGGAAGATGAGGAATACGCTAATCATATTGAAATGAGCGGTTTTTACTGTTCTGCAATAATAAGCTACGGTTGCGAAAAAAACGGTGAAGTGCGCCGTCTTAACCATATAGTTTTCCCCTCATTCAGGATGTATCCTAATGAAACCAGAAGCAGTCTGGATGTAAATTTTGAAACGGTTTTATTAAGCTGTAACGCAAAGCCTGTTTGCGAAAAGGCGGTAAGCTTTGTTTTTGACGGAGTTTTAAAAATAATCACTGCGAGCAATGAACTTAAAATTACAAGAAAGCTTTTTGCGGCACCCGAAACAACTGCTTTTATTGAGCTTGTAGAGGTGGAAAATACAGGGGAACAGTCGGTTGAACTCGGTCTTATAAATAATGAGGAAACATCAATAACCGATGCGAAGTTTGGTCATAACGGACAGCAGTATAAAACCTTTGTATCTGTAAAAGACGAAAAGGCTGTGTTAAAGCCTAAAGAAACAGCTTGTTTTGAGATTGCTTATTGTGCCTGCCTGCCAAAGGAGGAGCTTCAGGTGAATTGCTTGGAGCAATACCGTAAAAGACAGGAATTTTTGCGTGAAACAGCCGAAAAATTTGTTGTAACTACTCCGGATGAAACCGTAAATGTTATGGCGCATTATGCTAAAGTACGCGCGGCAGAGAGTATTTTCAAAACAAAATCGGGACTTATGCATTCGCCAGGTGGCGGTAACTATTATGCCGCAATGTGGACTAACGACCAGTGCGAGTATATAAATCCGTTTTTTGCAAATTTAGGCTATAAAACAGGAATAGACCAAAGCTTTAACTGCTATAGGCTATATAAAAAATATGCTCTCCCAGATAAAGCGGTTATCACAAGTATAATTGCCGGCGGAGATGACGTATGGCACGGTGCAGGCGACCGTGGTGACAGTGCGATGTATGCGTACGGTTGCAGTCGTTTTCTGCTTGCTTTAGGTGATGTTAATGCCGCTAATGAGTTTATAGACGGTATAGAAAACTGCCTTGAATATGCCATTTCGCAGATAAATGCTGACGGCGTTGTTAAAAGCGATGCCGATGAGCTTGAAAACCGTTTTGAAAGCGGAAATGCTAACCTTTGTACTTCTTGCCTTGCTTACGATGCCTTTATAAGTGCATCATATCTTGAAAAACAGCTTGGAAATGAAGAAAATGCTCAAAGGTATATGAAAGAAGCCGAAAAGCTTAAAATTGCAATAGAAAAATACTTCGGTAAAACGGTTGAGGGCTTTGATACATATATGTATTGTAAGGAAGAAACAAATCTTCGCTCTTGGATTTGTATGCCGTTGGTTTCGGGAATTTTTGATAGGGCAGAGGATACCGCAAATGCTCTTTTATCCGAAAAGCTTTGTATGGGTGAGGGACTTGTAACAAGAAGCGGAGAAACCACTTTTTGGGATCGTTCAACCCTTTATGCTTTGAGAGGTCTTTTTTACAGCGGACTTTCCGATGCGGCATATAATCTTTTGTGTCATTATTCAAAAGCGCGCCTTTTGGGTGAGCATATACCTTATGCGGTTGAGGCTTTCCCCGAGGGTAATCAGGCACAGCTTTCTGCCGAAAGTGCGTTATATTTGCGTATTTTCAGCGAGGGTATTATGGGTTATAGACCTATAGGCTTTAACCGTTTTGAAATAAGACCCAACCTTCCAAGCTGTTGGAATGAGATTGAAATTAAAAATATGAAATTAGGCTCGCTTGCCGCAGATATAAAAATAGCTCGCAATAACGGCGGTTATAAACTTAATATAAATGCGGGTGAAAAAAGTATATCAAAATCCGTTTTGCAGAATGAAACGGTTATTGTAAATATTTAAGGAGTGTTTTAAAATGAGTAAATTGATACTGTTTCAGGGCGATTCTATAACAGATTGCGGCAGAAATCGCGATAGGGTAAGCTCAATGGGTGATGGCTACGCAAATCTTGTAAAGGCTTCACTCGGAATGGATTTTGCCGGTGAATATGAGTTTGTAAACAAGGGTATAAGCGGTAACAGAATTGTAGATCTATATGCCAGAATTAAGATAGATTTTATTAACCTTAAACCCGATTATGCAAGTATTTATATCGGTGTAAACGATACATGGCACGAAATAGGAAGCCAAAACGGCGTTGATACCGCAAAGTTTGAAAAAATCTATACTATGATGATAGATGAAATAATGATGAGCTGTCCCGATATAAAGCTTATGATTATTGCGCCGTTTGTTTTGGAGGGTGTAAGCACCTGCAATACCGAGGAAAAACCTGATCGTTTTGAATTGTTTAAAACCGATGTTGCCGAAAAGGCACAGGTTGCCAAAAAAATTGCAGAAAAATACGGCTTACCGCTTATTGAATTGCAGCCAGCTTTTGATAAAGCCTGCAAAAAAGCACCTGCCGTATATTGGACGGCAGACGGCGTTCATCCCACACCTTGCGGTCATGAAATTATCAAAAGACTCTGGCTCAAGGCCTTTGAAGAAATTAAGTAAAATAAAAATATTTTTGTTGTGGAGTCTCTGTGCCATCCCATTATTTTTTGTATATAATACAAAAGAAGAAGGTTGTAATTCCAATATTTAATAAGAACAAAACGGAAGAAACTTAAAATCAAGCTTCTTCCGTT
>JAZSKL010000287.1:0-3062 GCA_045534855.1 Acutalibacteraceae bacterium | reverse complement strand
GTATTTCCTATTCCTAAAATCGCGATATCGGCGGTATTCCATAAATCCTGAATTTTATTGTAATAAGAAAGCCTTTTAAGCAACTGACAATCCTCATTACTATCCGGCAAATAAGGAAACCACGCATATTTAACATCTGCGCCTATTTTATCCGCCATACTTCTTACCAATTCGTTTGAAGAAAAATAAGAGTTTTCACTATCGGTAGCACCAAACAGCGGAAAAACAAGATTTCCTCCTGCATTTATCATTGGAATGGTATTTATCAAATCACTTATTGTTCTTCCCCAGGAAAGAGCAATTTTTTTATTTCCTTTTTTTATTATTGAAGCAATATATTCCGAAGCCGCCTTTACGGTCATTTCCTTACGTAATACTTCATTTTCAGAGCTTACACCTGTAACGATACAGTTATTTATACCAAACTTTTTTAAAATTTTATCCTCTAATTCCTCGCAGTCCTTTTTAGGATTATGAATTCTTATTTCAACTATATTTTCCTTTACAGCATCATTTAAAAGCTTTGAAACCGTTTGTCTCGATAAATTCATAAGTTCAGCAATTTCCTGTTGGGTATGCTTTTTTTCGTAGTAAAGCAATGCCGCTTCAGACATTAAAATTTTATCGTCCTTTGTATTCATCCAACTCACCTACTATATATATTTTATCATCTGACAACTCCAATGTCAACTACTTAACATTTGTAATTGACAAATGTTAAGTAGTCTGTTATAATTGTTTTATCAAATTAAAAGGAGTTTTGTCTATGTTAGTTTCAATGAGAGAAATATTAGAGGATGCAAGAAAAAACCGTTACGCTATCCCCGCATTCGATATCAGCAATTACGAAATGATGAAAGCAGTGCTTGAAGCCTGCGAAGAGGAGGGTTCGCCCGCACTTCTTATGGGACTCGGCGTTGATTTGGTAGGAAAAGGAATGCCGCTTATCACATCAATGGTAAAAGAAGCATCAAAGCATTTTAATATTCCGGTATGCTTTCATTTAGACCACGCAACCGATTTTGAGCTTATCAAATCCGCTATCAATGCAGGTTTTAGTTCGGTTATGTATGACGGCTCGGTGCTTGATTTTGAAAATAACGCAAAAAATACAGCCGAAGTTACAAAATATGCCCACACAATAGGTATTTCAGTCGAAGCAGAGCTTGGTCACGTTGGAAACGCAAGCGTTGGAAGCATCAGCGAAACAGGAACAGATACCGACCCCGGTGAAACCTTAACCGTTCCGGAAGAAGTTGCGAAATTCGTTGAAATAACCAATGTTGATGCTCTTGCGGTTGCTATCGGCACATCGCACGGTGTTTACAAGAAAACACCCGAGCTTCGTATTGACAGACTTGATGAAATTACCGCAGTTTGCAATATTCCCCTTGTACTTCATGGCGGAAGCGGAACTCCAGATGACCAAATGCAAAACGCAATACATCACGGAATAACCAAAATCAATATATATTCAGATGTTGTAGGTGCGCTTAACAAGGGTCTTAAAGATAAACTTAACAGTGTAGACAACCCCTCTACATGGCCTTTCATTGTTTTTGAAGACGCAAGAGTAATGATGAAAGAGGTTGTAAAGGATAAAATAAGAAAATTTGGCAGTGCAGGCCGAATTTAGCAAACCGGAGGAACAGAATATGAAAACAAAAGCAGTCCGTTTATACGGAGAAAACGATTTACGTCTTGAAGAATTCTGTTTACCCGAGCTTAAAAACGGAGAAATTCTTATTAAAATTATTTCTGACAGCGTTTGTATGTCAACCTATAAAACAGCAAAGCAGGGCGCGAAGCATCTGCGCGTTCCAGATAATATTGCACAGCAGCCTGTTATTGTAGGTCACGAATTTTGCGCCGAGATTGTTGAAGTAACCGATAAATGGAAAGATAAATTCAGCATTGGAGATAAGGTAGTTATGCCCCCCGTACTCTCCTATCTCGGTGGTATGCAAACTGTTGGTTATTCATTCGGAGAAATAGGCGGTGTTTCAACCTATTCTATCGTTTATGAGCATATTATTGAAAATGACTATTTAATCAAGCTTGAAAGCGATTGTTTCTTTAAAGGCTCTCTTATCGAACCGGCTTCCTGCGTTATAAGAGGTTATAAAGCAAATTTACATTTAGATGAAAATTACGAACCGTACACTAATATTCGCAAAAACGGAAAGGTTGCGATATTGGCAGGCTGCGGTCCTATGGGACTTGTTGCGATAGATCTTGCACTGCACGGTGATATCAAACCGTCTTTATTGGTGGTTACCGACCTTGATGAGGAACGTCTTGAACGAGCAAAAAAGATATTTAACCCCGATGATGCAAAAAAAGACGGAATTGAACTTGTATTTATAAAATCAAGCGATAAAGAGGAATTGCTTTCTTTTACAAACGGAAGCGGTTATGACGATGTATTTGTATACGCCCCTGTCCCCGCCGTTGTTGAATTAGCAGATTCTATATTAGGATTTGACGGATGCCTTAACTTCTTTGCAGGTCCTTTGGATAAAAATTTCAGCGCAAACTTTAATTTTTATAATGTGCATTACCAACAGCACCACGTTGCAGGAACAAGCGGAAGTACAACCGATGATATGCATGATATTGTAAGACTTATCAGCGAAAACAGAATAGATCCTGCCGTTATGATTACACATATAGGCGGTATTGACTCGGCAATAGATACAACCCTGCGTCTACCGGAGATTGAGGGAGGAAAAAAGCTAATATATACACACATCAATCTTCCCCTTACAGCTATTTCTGATTTTGAAGCTCTCGGTAAAAGCGATGAGCGTTTTGCAGTTCTCAATAACCTTGTAAATAAAAACAACGGTCTTTGGTCTGCAGAAGCTGAAAAATATTTGCTTGATAATTTTTAAATACCAAAACATTTTTGTGTGTCACAGTCCTTTAAAATAATTTGTACCAACAACAAAATTAAGATATAATCATAACCACCGGTAAACCGGTGGTATGCACCACCCCTATAAGGGGTGACTACTGGCCTAACCCCTAAAAGGGGCACTGAAAGTTTAGCAACGCATTAC
>JAZSKL010000136.1:0-6549 GCA_045534855.1 Acutalibacteraceae bacterium | reverse complement strand
TTTAACGCTTGCAATATTTTTCTCCTGTGCAGGGGTAGGTGTTTCGGCTGAAAATACCGAGCAGGCGGCGGTGGATAGCGAAATTGTAATCCCCGATGCCGAAATCCAAACGGTTATAACAGAAAATTCATATCTTTCATATCTTGAAGCTAATAAAAATGTCGGTTTTGCATCTCAATCGGTAAAATCCCAATTGGGCGCAACCGTATCCCCCGATGCGGCAGGATTTCAGATTGATGTGCCCGAAAGCGGTCTTTACAACATCGGTATGTCTTATAAGGCGGCTGATAATGCAAACGGCGTTTTGGAATTCGGCGTTATGATTGACGGTGCATATCCCTTTGACGAGGCTAAAAAGCTCTATCTTTCAAGAATTTATGTAGATGAGGGCGAAAACCGTAAGGACGGTCTCGGTAACGAGTTTGCCGCCAAGCAAATACCTTATGATAACTTCTATTTCGCAACCCTTACCGATGTTACCAAATGGACAAACGATGAATATTATTTTTATCTTACCGCGGGTGTTCATAATGTTGAAATTTTACCCGTAACAGGCAGTTTTGAGGTTGAGTATTTTACTTTCGGTGCTGTTAAGGAAGCTCCAAAGTATAAAAAGCCTACCGATAAAAGTAAGTATTACAAGGGTAAAAATATTGTGATTGAGGGCGAAAAAGCCGCAATTAAGAGCAGTTATTGGTTGGCTGCCAAAACCGATAACTCAAGCATAGATATTACCCCAAACAGTGCCTACAAGAGTCTTGCAAACTACATAGGCGGAGGCAACTGGAAAAACAGCGGTGAAACAATAGTTTGGAAAACTCCAAAGCTAAAAGCAGGCTATTATCAGTTAGGATTTTCCTATCGCCAAAGCTCTGTTCTCGGCGCAAAGGTTTACCGCAGTCTTAAAATAGACGGTGAAACACCCTTTAAAGAAGCTGAAAGCATAGGCTTCAGCTACGGCTATGACTGGGAACAGACCTATTTTTCAAACAGCAAAAATACTCCCTACTTAATCTATCTTTCCGAGGGCGTTCACGAGCTTTCTTTAACCGTAGTACCCGGTGATATTGCCGAGGTGCGCGATCTGCTTAAAGCTGCTATATCCGAATTGAGCCAGCTCTACATAGAAATTACTATGATTACCGGCGAATCGGTAGATATTTACCGCGATTACGATTTATTTGCTCAAATCGGTGATATGGAACAACGCCTTAAAGCAATATCAAAAAAGCTTGAAAGAGCAAGCGCGTTACTTCAAAAAATCACAGGCGAAAAGGGCGGTTCTTACGTATCTGTAATTGACAATATGAATCAGATTATCGATTTAATGATTGATAACAGATACACAGCCCACCGCTATAAGGAGTCTTATTACTCAAAATATACCTCTTTGGCTTCGGTGCTCTATGAGATGAGCGCAATGCCTTTGGATATTGATAAAATGTGCTTGTCTGCTGTTGGTCAGGAGCAACCATTTGAGGAAGCAAGCTTCTTCAGCGATGTAAGCTTTACATTTAAAAAATTCTTTGTTTCATTCTTGCAGGATTATAACAATATTTCGGGTGCGGGCGATTCCGATAAGAGTGTTACCATTTGGGTAAACTGGGGTCGTGACCAGGCGCAGGTTCTTAACTCGCTTGTGCAAACCTCGTTCGCAACCAAAAATCCCGATATTCCCGTAAATATTCAGATAGTAAACGCATCTATCGTTCAGGCAATTCTTTCGGGTAAGGGACCCGACTGCTTATTACAGCACTCGCGTTCAGAGCCTGTAAACCTTGCAATGCGCGGTGTGCTTTACGATTTAACAAAGTTTAGCGATTTAAAAACCGTTCTTACCCGTTTCCAAGAGGGCGCAGAGCTTCCGTACTATTATAAGGGCGGATTGTATGCTTTGCCTGATACCCAATCGTTCTATTTGATGTATTACCGCACCGATATTTTTGCGGAAATGGGTCTTAAAGTGCCTGAAACTTGGGATGATTTTAAAGAGGTTGCCAAGCTTCTTGCGAGAAACAACCTTACCGTTTGGATGCCCAATAACACCGTTACAGACGTTAATCAGGCAAATATCGGTATAGGCAGTATCAACCTTTTCCCGACACTTCTTTTACAAAAGGGTCTTGAAATTTATGCCGAAGACGGCAAGAGTACAAATCTTTCTAATTCAAAGGTAACAGTTACCTTTAATGAGTGGACCGATTTCTATACCAAGCTAAAGCTTCCGAGAACGCTTGATTTTTATAACCGTTTCCGTACAGGTACTTGTCCTATGGGTATTTCTACCCATACTATGTATACGACCCTTAAAGCTGCAGCACCCGAGATTGACGGTCTTTGGAATGTTGCATTGGTTCCGGGTACGGTAGCAGAGGATGGTACAATAAATCACGTAACATCAGGCGGCGGTTCATCCTGCTCAATACTTAAAATGAGCAAAAACCCAAAAGGTGCTTGGGAGTTCTTAAAGTGGTGGACAGAGGAAGAAACACAGCTTGCTTACTCAAACGAGGTAGAGTCTATTTTAGGACCTACCGGTCGTGTTTCGGTATCTAACATAAACGCCTTCAGCAGTATGGAATGGGATTCCAATATGCGCGATACCATTGTTACAGCTATGAATCAGATTGAAGAAATTCCTGAATATCCCGGAAGCTATTACGTTTCACGTTCGGTATATCAAAGCTTCTGGAATGTTGTTGAAAACAACCAGAACCCCAAAGAAATGCTTCTTAAATACGCCGAAGAGGCAGATGAAGAAATTGCCCGTAAATGGAAGCAATATGAAAACAGATAATCGTTTAATTAAATTGGAATTGTGGTGAAAAAATGAGCAATAAATGCATTAAAGTACGTTCTAAAAAAGACTCGGTAAGTGAAAATACCGTATTCTTTTTGATAGTGATACCTTTTATGGCATTATTCTTCCTGTTTAATATATTGCCGGTTTTAGCTTCCATTGTGTTAAGCTTTTTCGACTATGATATGGTATCCAGCCCTATTTTTACGGGTCTTGAAAATTATTCAAGAATGTTTTCGGGTGATGAAACCTTTTCCAAGGTTCTCGGTAACACCCTTAAATTCTCCATTGTTACAGGACCTTTGAGCTTTATGCTCTCTTTCGGTCTTGCATGGATGATAAATGAATTCCAGAAACCGCTTCGAGTTGCCCTAACCTTTATATTCTACGCACCGGCTCTTGTTGGTAATGCGTTTTATATCTGGCAGGTATTCTTCTCGGGCGACAGCCTCGGTTATTTAAACAACTTCCTTATAAGCTTCGGCTTTATAACCGAGCCTGTTAACTGGTTCCAGAACACCTCTTACAATATGACAATACTTATTATCATTCAGCTCTGGATGAGTATGGGTGTTTCGTTCCTTTCTAATATCGCAGGTCTTCAGAATGTAAGCGCCGAGCTTTATGAGGCAGGCGCGATTGACGGTATTAAAACCCGTTGGCACGAGCTTTGGTATATCACTCTGCCTTCAATGAAGTCGATACTTTTGTTCAGTGCCGTTATGCAGATTCAGGCGGTATTCTCTGTAAGCGGTATGATTACCACCCTCGTGGGCTATCCCAGCGTTAACAACTCGGTTGATACAATAGTATCTTATATATCGGATATAGGTACACAGCGTTATGAAATGGGTTATGCATCGGCACTTTCTGTATTCCTGTTTCTTATGGTTCTTGCCTTCCGTTTCGGAATCGGCGCGTTGCTTAACCTTGTCGGTAAGAGCGATAAGTAAGGCAGGAGGTATATTATGAAACGAAATAAAGCGCAGTACAGGCGTTATACCCGTTCAAAAGCAGGAAACGCATTCTATTTCTCGGTTTTGTTCTTGGCAGGCGCATTTACCGTTTTGCCGTTGGTTTACTGTATAGTAACCTCTTTTAAGCCGCTTGATGAATTGCTTATTTTTCCTCCGCAGTTCTTTGTTAAAAGGCCGACACTTACAAACTATTTATCCTTGCCATCGCTTTTGAGTAAATTGCAGGTTCCGATATCAAGATATTTATTCAACAGCTTATTTGTGGCAATTTCTTCTACCTTTTTACATATTGTTTTTGCATCACTTGCGGCTTTTACATTTTCAAAATCCAAGCTCAAAAGCAGAAAATTTATGTTTATGGTAGTTCAGATTATGCTTTTGTATAACTCTGTTACTTTGAGCGTTCCTCAATATTTTATATTTACAAAGCTTAATATTATAGATACATATTGGGTATATATTTTGCCTGCTATCCCATCTGCCGTAGGTTGCTTCTTGATGAAGCAGTTTATGGATGTTTCGGTTCCCGATACACTTATGGAGGCGGCAAGAATTGACGGTGCGGGTGTTCTTAAAATGTACCGCAAGATTATAATGCCTATTTTGAAGCCGGCTTGGATGACAATGCTTCTGCTTTCGTTCCAGACTATGTGGAGCACTGTTCCAAACGGTACGATATTCAGCGAACAGCTAAAAATGCTTCCGCAGGTTATGACCTCTATCTCGGCAGGCGGTATAGCCCGTTCGGGTAGTGCAATGGCGGTTACGGTTATCCTTATGATACCTCCGATAATTGTATTCTGGCTTTCGCAAAGCAATGTTATGGAAACTATGAGTACCTCGGGTATTAAAGAATAAAAGATAGAAATGAAAGGTGGTAAAATAAAGGTGAAAAGAATAATATCACTCGTATCTATTATTTTAATTCTTGCTTTGAGCCTCGGTATGACGGCTTTTGCCGAGCCTACCGACTCATTTACGCACGAGGATACTGCAACAGGCGGAGCGGCTTCGGTTTTATCGAGGGAAATGTACTCTGCCGTAAAGGCAATAAATGCAAGCGATTTAGGGCTTGAAAAATCCTTTGACGGTCTTAACGATATATGCACAGATGCTAAAGGCAATGTTTATCTGCTTATAAGCGGCCGTTCATGGATTGCTGTTTTAAATCCTGATTATACCCTTAACAGATTGGTTACAGTTACCGATGAAAAGGGAGCAAAGATAAGCTTTGATGGTGCTGAAGGCTTGTTTGTAGATGATAAAAATATGTATATCTGCGATACAAGAAATTCAAGAATTTTGGTTACCGATTTAAACGGTTTGTTGGTTGAAGAATGGGGATCACCCGAATCAAGCCTTATTCCGAGCGATTTTTACTATCAGCCCTACCGCGTTGCGAAGGACAGTAAAGGCTATACATATATTTTGAGTATGGGCTGTTACTACGGTGCATTAACCTATTCTCCCGAAAATAAGTTTTTAGGATTTTACGGTGCTAATAATGTTGAGGCAAGCGCACTTGATACACTTTCTTATTTATGGGACAGATTAACACAAACCGATGCTAAAAAGGCATTATCGGTTAAAAAACTGCCGTATTCCTTTGTTGACTTATGCTTGGATAATGATGATTATATGATTACCTGTACCGGTCGTACCGAAAGCGATACAAACGGATTGGGACAAATCCGCAAGCTTTCTCCCGGCGGTGCGGATATTCTCTATAAGCGCTACACAAACGGTACTTCAACCGATTCCTCGCAAATAAACTTTGTTGAAGAAAAGGTTGTAGAAAAATTCGGCGTTAAAAAGCCGCAGAATATCGTTGCCGTTGATGTTGATGAAAACGGAATGATATATGCGCTTGACCATACACACGGACTTGTTTACATTTATGACAGCGAGTGTAATATGCTCGGCGGCTTCGGCGGCGGTTATGACTATGCCGAGCGTTTGGGTATTTTTGACAGCGCAACCTGTATGGCGGTATGCGGAGATGATGTAATAGTAGGCGATAAGGATGCCGCCCATATTACAATTTTTGAAAAAACAGAATACGGTGCACTTTTGATGCAGGCTCAACAAAGCTACATTAAGGGTGAATACGTTGAGGCTTTACCGCTTTGGGAAAAGGTTATTGCGCTTAATAACAGCTGTCAGCTTGCGTACAGAGGCATTGCTATAGCAAAGTTGAGCCAGAAGGATTATGATGCGGCACTTAAATATGCCGAGGCAGGTCTTGATTATACAACCTATGATTTAGCTTGGCAAAAGGTATTGGACAGATATATTTCCGATAACTTTATCTGGATATTTTTAGTTGGCGTTATTGTGGTATCAGGCTTTGTTGCTTTTATTGTAATTAAAAAGCGTAAAAATCTTGTTCTTATTAAAAATGTAAAGCTTAAAACGGCTATGGAGGTTTCCTACCATCCGTTTAAGGCATTTGATGAACTGAAATATAAAAATCAAGGCTCGGTTAAAATAGCTTTAGTTTTATTAGCGCTGTTTTACTTTGCAAATGTTCTTTTGGAAACGGCATCGGGCTTTTTGTATAAGAGAACAGAACCTTCTACATATAACACTCTTTATACACTTATATCAACAGCAGGTCTTGTATTGCTGTGGTCGGTTTCTAACTGGCTTATCGCATCTCTTTTCTCGGGAAAGGGTCGCTTTAAGGAAGTATTTACAGCTACATGCTATTCCTTGATTCCGTTGATTTTATATACCCTTGTAAGTTTTGTTTTATCCCATATTCTTTCCCTT
>JAZSKL010000180.1:0-2512 GCA_045534855.1 Acutalibacteraceae bacterium | reverse complement strand
TTGACCGCAAGGAAAAGGGTCAGACCGAAAAGAGCGCAATGGCAGAGGTAGGCGAGGAGTATGGTTTCCCCGTATACTCGGTTGTTGATGTTTATGATATTATTGAATATTTGGAAGAGGATGAAGCAAACCGCGAGAATGTTGACCGTATAAAGAAGTATCTTGAGGTCAACGGTGCAAAGGCATAAATTCAGAACCACCGAAAGGATGCGGATAAAATGCGAAGTGTTATAGATATTTTAGATCTTTCCGTAGCGGAAGTGGACGAGCTTTTAGCACGGGCTGAAGATATTATAGCAAACCCTAAAAAGTATGCTCATAAGTGTGACGGTAAAAAGCTTGCATCGTTGTTCTTTGAGCCTTCTACCAGAACACGCCTTAGCTTTGAAGCCGCTATGATGGAGTTGGGTGGTAATGTTATCGGTTTTTCCGATGCGTCAAGCTCCTCAACTTCAAAGGGCGAAAGTGTTGCCGATACTGCTAAAACGGTAAGCTGTTATGCAGATATTATTGCAATGCGTCATCCTAAAGAGGGCGCACCGCTTGTTGCATCTATGAATGCAAGCATTCCTGTTATAAATGCGGGTGACGGCGGTCATAATCATCCTACCCAAACGCTTGCCGACCTGCTTACAATCCATCGCGAAAAGGGAAGACTTAATAATCTTACAATAGGTTTTTGCGGAGATTTGAAGTTTGGAAGAACTGTACATTCGCTTATCAACGCAATGTCGAGATATGAGGGTATAAAATTTGTTCTTATTTCTCCCGAAGAACTTAAAATACCAAGCTATGTAAAGAATGATGTACTCGATAAAAAGGGTATACCTTATGTTCAAACAACCTCTTTGGAGGATGCAATGCCTGAGCTTGATATTCTTTATATGACACGTGTTCAAAAAGAACGTTTCTTCAACGAGGAAGATTATTTAAGACTTAAAGATAGCTATATTTTAGATATTCCGAAGCTTAAAAATGCAAAGGCGGATTTGTGTATTATGCATCCGCTGCCGCGTGTAAACGAAATAAGCGTTGCTGTTGATAAAGACCCGAGAGCTTGCTATTTTAAGCAGGTGCTTAATGCAAAATATATGCGTATGGCACTTATACTCAAGCTTTTAGAGGAGGCAGGTACAATATGAATATAGATTCTATTAAAAACGGCGTTGTGATTGACCATATAACTGCCGGCCGCGGAATGCGTCTTTATGAGTTGTTAGGTCTTGATTCGTTGGATTGTTCGGTTGCTTTGATAAGAAATGTCGGAAGTAAGAAAATGGGTAAAAAGGATATAATCAAGATTGATGCCGCAATTACCCTTAATTTCGATGTTATCGGTTTTGTTGATCCTGATGTTACGGTAAATATAATTGAAAATTCGGTAATAACCGAAAAACGCAGTATAGATATCCCTGAAACCTTAACAAATGTTGTTTATTGTAAAAATCCGCGCTGTATCACAAGCGTTGAGCAGGAGCTTGACCATGTATTCCGCTTGACCGACCGCGATGAAAAGGTTTACCGCTGTATTTACTGCGAAACAAAGAATCCCCAAATTTTTTGAGTTTTTAAGTCGTTTTTTATAGGTAATGTGCCTTGACACTGTATAGCTTTAATGGTATAATTTATATAGTGTATTTTAATAGCGTTCTTTGCGACTGACGGATAATGTGGAGCACCACAAAGGAGCAAAGAATGTGTTTTGAGCCGACCGTCTGGGCGCATTTACTCATATAAGGAGTAGGTGCGCCTTTTTGGCTTTTAAGGAGGTCTTTTTTAATGAAAAAAGTTGGTATAGTAATGGGCAGTGACAGCGATCTGCCTATCATAAAAAAAGCAACAGATATGCTTGATAGTCTTTCGGTACCTTATGAGGTACATATTTATTCGGCACACAGAACTCCTGTTGAGGCAAGAGATTTTGCGCTTAATGCAAGAGATAACGGATTCGGAGTTTTGATTGCTGCCGCAGGTATGGCGGCTCACCTTGCAGGTGCTATTGCCGCAAATACTACTCTTCCTGTAATAGGTATTCCCTGTAAGTCCTCTAATCTTGAGGCAATGGATGCACTTTTATCTACCTTCCAGATGCCTACAGGTATTCCTGTTGCAACCGTTGCGATAAACGGTGGCGGGAATGCGGCTTTGCTTGCGGCTCAAATTATTGCACTTGAGGATAAGGATTTGGCTTATCGTCTTGATGAAAAGCGTAAATCTGATGCTGCTGCAGTTTTAGAGAAGGATAAAAAGCTTCAGGAAACTTTAAATTCATAATTCTCAAGGTTCGGTAAAGGAGCAAAAATAAATGGGTGGCTTTTTTGGTGCTGTTTGCAAAAGTGATGCAATTGCTGATGTGTTTTTCGGAACTGATTATCATTCGCATCTCGGTACACGCCGTGCAGGAATGGCGGCTTATGATAAAGATTTAGGCTTACAGCGTGAAATACATAATATTCAGAATTCCCCCTTTCGTACAAAGTTTGAGGATGTTTTCGATGAGATGAGCGGTTTT
>JAZSKL010000139.1:0-2140 GCA_045534855.1 Acutalibacteraceae bacterium | reverse complement strand
GACCCGTGCCGATATGGAGGCAGGTCTTTTGCAGGCACTTTCAACCCAAATGAGTATGGGTCAAGAGGAAATAGCGGCTTATGTTTCGGCTATGAGCGATGAGGATATGAAAGCTATGTTCAGCTCTATGATGACCGAACGCTATAAATTGGAGTATGCAGCAGGAGTGCAGGCAAACCTTTCAAAGTATCCGGTATCTCAACGTGTAGCAATGCTCAATGCCGCTATTAACGGTACACCGCAAACCCCGGCATATACTGATGAGCAATGCGCTAAATATTATGATGAGGTTTTGGTGTTCTCCGAATCGGATTATGAAACCAATATGGCACTTCTCGGAAATGTTGACCTTGATAATCCTGCTACCATAAATCTATATGCCTCTACCTTTGACAGTAAGGATATAATTGAGGGGGCTATTGCGGATTATAATAAGGACGTAGACGTAATGTCCCGCATAACCTATACAGATTATATAGGAATTTTCCTTTCATTTGTTACAAATCTTATAGATGTTATTACCTATGTTCTTATCGGATTTGTTTCAATCTCACTTGTGGTTTCCTCTATAATGATAGGCGTTATAACCCTTATTTCGGTTCAGGAAAGAACCAAGGAAATCGGTATACTTCGTGCAATAGGTGCTTCAAAGCGCAATGTTTCAAGCATATTTAATGCCGAAACGGTTATTATAGGATTTGCTTCGGGTGCGCTGGGCGTAATAATTACCTATTTGTTGTGTATTCCTTTAAATATAATAGTTCAAGGATTAACGGGTATTAGCTATTTAAGTGCCCAGTTGCCCATTTCGGTTGGTGTGTTGCTTGTTGTTATCAGCATTTGCTTAAATCTCTTCTCGGGTATTATACCTTCAAGAAGTGCCGCAAAGAAAGACCCTGTTGTAGCGCTTCGCACAGAATAATTTAATTAAAATTTTAAAAAATTGAATAAAAACAAAACCAAACGGCTCATTATATTAAATGGGTCGTTTGGCTTAAATAATAAAAGGAGGCGGTATTATGTGGTGGATAATAATTGTATTTGCGGCAGTTTTGCTGCTTATAGCTTTTTATCTTTTTAAGTTTGTAAAAAGAAGCTTTGTAACCTTCGGCGCTCCTACGGATAAAAAATGGGTGAAGGTTATAATAACTCTTACCGCCTTGGCACTTACTGCTTGGTGTGTGGATTTTGGCGGGATAGGCGTTATTTTTGTGTTTTATGTAATAATGATTGCCGCTATATTACAGCTTGCAAATTTCATTATTAAAAAGGTATCAAAAGAGCGCTATCATAATGGTTTTTTGTTGTGGAAAAAAATATACGGTAGCGGCATAATACCTGTTGCTGTAACAGTTGTGGTGCTTATTTTGGGTTATTTTAACCTTCATAATGTTGTTGAAACCAAATATACCGTATATACCGATAAAAATATTCGAAAAGAGGGCTACCGCATAGCACTTATTGCCGATGTTCATTTCGGTGTTTCTCTTGATTATGATGAAGTTCTTGAAAAATGCAAAGAGATAAGTATGACAGAGCCCGATGCGGTAATTCTTTGCGGTGATATTGTTGATAATTCTACTTCAACCGAGCAGACAAAACAGGTATTTAAAGCATTTTCAACTATTAAAAGCAAATACGGTATATACTATACCTACGGTAATCACGACAGACCGATGTCACTTATGAAAAGTGAGTTTACCGAGAAACAGCTTTTAGATATTATTGAGCAAAACGGAATAACCGTTTTAAAGGATGAAATCGCAGAAATTAACGGCGAGCTGGTTATTGCAGGAAGAGATGACAGAAGTGTAGACAGGGGAGAAAAGCCTCGTGCTTCTATTAAGGATTTGCTTAAAGATGTTGATAAAAGCAAATATATTTTAACCTCCGACCATCAGCCTAATGAATACTCCTTGAATGCTGAAGCGGGTGCGGATTTGATTGTTTCGGGTCATACCCATGGCGGTCAGATATTCCCTGTAAATATAGTGCAGGTGCTAATAAGCTTTAATGACGGTGTTTACGGCTGTTATGATATAACAGATGATACGAAGGGAATAATTACATCAGGCTTTGCTGGTTGGAGCTATCCTGTAAAAACCGTATGCCCTGCGGAGTATGTAAGTCGGATCGTAGC
>JAZSKL010000273.1:0-7970 GCA_045534855.1 Acutalibacteraceae bacterium | reverse complement strand
GTTAAGCTTATCGGTCAAACCATACGCAAAGCAGCAGAAATCACGGCAGACAGAGATTGTATCGGCTGTGCAAAGCTTGTTGTTTTCTGTAACGCTCCCGAGGATAACCCGTTTATGGCAGGTGCTTTCCACGGCGTTGGTGAGCCTGACTGCGTAATCCATGTAGGTGTTTCCGGTCCCGGAGTTGTTCGTTCTGCTCTCAAAAAATGTCCTGACGGCGATTTCGGCGAGGTTGCTGAAATCATTAAGCTTGCCGCCTTTAAACTCACCCGTATGGGTCAGCTTGTAGGAACAGAAGCATCCCACCGTTTGGGCGTTCCTTTCGGAATTGTTGACCTTTCTTTGGCTCCTACCCCTGCTGTGGGCGACTCGGTTGCTCATATTCTTGAGGAAATGGGTCTTGAACAGTGCGGAACTCACGGAACAACCGCTGCCCTTGCTCTTCTTAATGATGCTGTTAAAAAGGGTGGCGTTATGGCTTCTTCAGCAGTTGGTGGACTTTCGGGTGCTTTCATCCCTGTTACCGAGGATGCAGGTATGATTGATGCCGCACGAGCAGGAACTCTTTCTATTGAAAAGCTCGAAGCTATGACCGCGGTTTGCTCGGTTGGTCTTGATATGATAGTAGTACCGGGAGAAACCCCTGCTGAAACTATTTCTGCAATTATTGCAGATGAAGCCGCTATCGGTATGGTAAACTCAAAAACAACTGCAGTTCGTATAATTCCCGCTATAGGCAAGAAAGCAGGCGAGGAATTGGAATTCGGCGGTCTTTTGGGTACAGGTCCGATTATGCCTTTGCATCTTGATAAAAGCAGTAAAAAATTCATCGACCGCGGCGGAAGAATCCCCGCACCGATGCAAAGTCTTAAAAACTAATTAAACATACAAATACCGCCCCGAAAAGCGAAAACCTTTCGGGGCGGTTAATTTTTTTAATTACTGCTTATTACTCGTCTTCTTCCTCTTGCTCTGCTTCTATTTCCTCACGCATTTTTTCCATTGAACGGTAATGGAAATAAAGAGCTAAATCACCTGCAGCCATTGCAAAGTTAATTATGTAGAATATAAGAGCTACGGCAATAAGAGCTTTATCATCATTGGTAACAATAATTGTAGTGATTTTACTTATCACACCGCAAAGAAAGCCAAAAGCCATAAGCATTAAGGTAAGCAAGCTTTTACCTTTGTTATTTTTGCTTTTAAGACTTTTAATAAGATTTACCGGCAAAAATGCGCCAAAAGCTATAACCATAAGTATTTCGGTAACGATTGCAAATGTCATAATTTGTAACTCCTTAATATTTAGTATTCTTTACCTATTATTATATAGGTACTTAATTTAAAAATCAATAAAAAATTTACATAATTATACATTATATAAAAGCTGAAACCATCCCCCACGGCAAAACGGCGGTAAAAAAATTTCAATTTTGTAACTATTTATATTTAAAAAACAGCTAAAAGCTTTTTAAAAAGCAAAGATTTATTGTCTTATTTTAAAAATCGTTACATTTTTGTAATTTTTCTAAACATCTCAAAAACCGCTTGGTTGAGCGCTTTTTAATATTTTCAAATAATAAATTTGAAAAAATTTTCGTTTTTTCTCAAAAAAAGGTTGCAATTTTGTAACTTTTTGTTATAATAGTAATATCGGTTACAAAATTGTAACCATTCTTTTTTTGAATAAACATAAGGGAGATGAATCTTATTTTTAACGAAAAGCTTGCAACATTGACAGACGGCGCACAAATATTGTTAAACCGTATCCGCAGTTGCGGTAGATCAATAAAAATAGGTATCTTTAGTATATTTGCAATCATTTCAATAATTATGAGCGTATTTTTCGCAGGTGCTACCATCGGCTACCGCGTTAATTACAACGGTAAGGTTATAGCAACCGTTGCAAACAAGAGTCAGTTTGACTCTGCCGCAGTTATGGTAACCCGCAGTCTTAACCATGCTGACAGCGAAACCTACGATATCGTTAAAAAGCCGATTTTTACATCCGCTTTTATTTTCAACGGTGAGGTTAACAGCAAGGAGGATATTGCCGCCGCTATTATTAACAATACCGATGAAATCGTTTCTGCAACCGCTTTAGTTGTAAACGGACAAGTTTTGGGCTGCACCGATAATGACAGTATTTATGCAGTTATCGAGGAAAGCCGCAACCGTTTCAACATTGTAGGTCTTGATTGTGTATCAAGCTTTTCGGATGATGTTGTTTTGAAAGAGGACTATTATCTTACAAGCGAATTGCTTACAATGGATAAAATCACCGAAATCATTATGAATTTAAGCGTTACCACAAGCGTTAATATTTCTACCGATTCGGTAATTCCTTATAAAACAGTTACACAAAATAATGCATCCCTTGAAAGAGGAAAGAGCAATGTTTTAGTAACGGGCGCTAACGGTGTTTTGCGTACAGGCGAAACTGTTACCTATCTCAACGGTGTTGAGATTTCCCGTGTTCAGAACGAAGCAACCGTTATAGCAGAGCCTACCAACCGCGTTGTTGAAGTTGGTACTGCTAAAAAGATAGTAAAAAATACTGTTACCGTTTCCGGTCTTATATTCCCGCTTCCCTCGGGCAGTTGGCAGGTAAGTGCTTATTTTGGTGACGGACGTAATCATCAGGCTGTTGACCTTCGCGCACCCGCAGGCACTTCGATTTATGCAGTAAGAAGCGGTGTTGTTGTTCAGGCAGGATGGGACGGTAACTACGGTTACTCAATAGTTATAGACCACGGCAACGGCATCAAAACACGTTATGCACATGAAAAAGCAATCTATGTTTCCTGCGGTGATAATGTAAGCGCAGGCGAGGTAATCGGTACTGTCGGCCGTACAGGTAACGCAACAGGCAACCACCTCCATTTTGAAATAATAAAGAACGGCACAAGGATTGACCCCGCACCGTCTTTGGGACTTTACAAATAATAATTACATTCACAAAAAAGAGGAAGAAGCAACATCGCTTCTTCCTCTTTTTTGCATCTTTTTTCGCTTAAAATAAACGGTGGGAGCAAGCCCCCACCTTACTTGTTTACCATTTGTATTATTTTGCTATATCCACCGAGAAATTAAAGGTAAATTCCTTTTCTTTAAGTCGGAATTTTTCCTCAAGAGCAGGTCCGCAGGAATTTGAACCCAATCCCGAAACCTTATAATCTACCCTCAAATGAACAAGACCGTCCTTTGTAAGCTCATCGGTATGTTCTGCTTTATACAACGCCTTAGTTGTATAATCAGAAGCGTTAAATTCGATACCTGTATCAGATGTAAACTGCATATCGCCGATTTTAAGCATCTTAACGCCGTAATGGTTACCATGCTCCTGCGGTCTCACATACGGTACATATTCCTTTTCGGTATTGCTTTCGTACATAGAAACCTTTGAAGCGTTATGCAAATCGCAGTAGCTTTCATACGGGCCGTAGCCGTAATATGTAAACTCATTCGAGCTTGCAGGCAAGGTGAACTCAAATCCAAATCGCGGTAGCCAAAAAGCACCGTCACGAATTTTAGTATTCATATAAAAATCAATTTTACCGTTTGAGAAAACCGAAACGGTAAGCTCATATCTTGCAAACGGTACGCGGGAAACGCCTGCCAATGCACCCGATATAAATATTTTACCGTCCCTTATATCACATTCATAAATCTTTGAGAACATACGGTCAAGATTTTCACCCTGCCATATATCCAAAAATGCCCACTTTGCCTTTACGTTACAATCGTTATCGGTTGGTGCGCGGAACGCTGAAAGGAAAATACCGCCTGCAAGCTGTTCTTTCCCCTTAATTTTAATGCTTTCAAAATTACCTGTATTCTTTGAAAATCTGTAATCGAAGCCATCACCGCAAGCATAGATATACTCATTATCCTCGTTCAAGGCGCAGAGCTTATCCTTAATCTTTTCGGTTATTTTACAAAGCAATGCGTGCTGTGTTGCGGCAAGCATTTCTTCGCCGCTAAAGAGATATACATTTAAGTATGCGCCGTATTCGCATATATAATCTTCAGCTTCAACCGAAATTTGAGCAGTAGTATGAGGCTCAAGGTCAAGAACCGTTTCGGTTTCAAGAACCTTTTTACCGTCAACCTCGATTTCATATTTCAAGGTATACTCATTAAGATTTGTAAAATCAAAACGGTTGTAAACGCTTAAAACGCCATTTTCAAAGCTTGTTCTTATCGGCTGATATGCCGCTTTCATTTCGTATGTGCCGGAATTAAAGGTACGGTTTGCAAAAACAATACCGTCACAGCAGAAATTACCGTCATGAGTAAGCTCTCCTGCAAAGTCACCGCCGTATTTCTCAACGCCGTCAACCGTTACAACGTGGTCTGCCCACTCCCAAACGCAACCGCCTATAAGCTTTGGATAGCGGTCAAAAAGCTCATTGTAATAGTAAATATCACCGGGGCCGTTACCCATTGCGTGAGCATACTCACACAGGAAAACAGGCATATTTGTATTGCTGTCTTTAGCCGTATATTCAACATCTGCCAAAGACGGATACATCCACGAGAATACATCGGCATTTCTGAATTCGCCTTTTCTTGAGGCATCCTCACAGTGAACCAAGCGGGTGTTATCGCGTTTTCTCGTCCATTGTATCATTTCATAATGATTTACACCGTGAGCGCTTTCATTACCTGTTGACCACATAATAACAGACGGGAAGTTTTTATAATACTCAACCATTCTTTGCATACGTTCGATATGCTCATCCTTCCAATCAGGGAAGGTTGCAGGCCACTCGCCCGTTTCAACATCTAAACGATACGCAACATTAGCATAACGGCGCACGAAACCGTGGGTTTCTATATCGGTTTCACAAATAACATAAAATCCCATTTCATCGCACATTTCCATAAAACGTGGAGTGGGCGGATAATGCGAGGTTCTTATGCAGTTGATATTAAGCTTTTTCATAAGGATTAAATCCCTGCGTAAATCCTCTTCGGTCTGGCACCAGCCGTTAAACTTATTGGTATCGTGGTGGTTTACACCGTGAAGCTTAACCGAAACACCGTTTATGAGAAGCTCATATTCCGAGGAAATTTCAATTTTACGCAAAGCGGTTTTTAGCTCAATCTCCTCCCCGTTGCGCTTTAATACAACGGTATATAAATGCGGTTTTTCAGCATTCCAAAGTATTGGATTTCGGGGTGCAAACTCTGCTTTTTCGGTAATTTGAGCGTTATATAAAACCTCATCGCCGTCAAGCACCGTAACATCAGCAGTACCCTCAATTTTCAAAGAAATTGTTTCGCTGTTGGGGATTATTTCAACATCAGTTATATGACCTACAGGTCTTTGAAGCAGATAAACATCCCTGAAAATGCCGTTATAACGGAAATGGTCCTGATCCTCAAGATAACTTCCAACGCACCACTTTAAAACCTTTACTGTAACGGTATTCTCACCCTCGGTTACAAAATCCGTAATATCAAACTCCGAAGAAAGATGGTTACCCTGAGTAAAACCTACATACTTATCATTTATGTATAAAAACGCGCACGAAGCAACGCCCTCAAACACAAAATAAACCCTGCCCCAGAGCTTTTCAATTTGGAATGTACGGCGATAAACTCCGCAAGGGTTTTTATCGGGCACAAACGGAGGGTCTATCGGGAACGGATAGTTGATATTGCAATAATTAGGCGTTTCATAGCCCTTTAACTGCCAGCAGGAGGGTACATCAATCTTATCCCAGCTTTCGATTTTTTCGGGTAGATTATAATTGTCCTCAAAAAAGGCAAAATCCCACACTCCATTTAAAAGCTTATACTCCGATACACCCTTCGGAATATAATAAGCACGCGGATTTAAACGGTTTTCACTTGTTTTTTTAATGTTTTCGTAAATTCTCATAACTGCAACCTTTATAATAATTTTTTTAATTTTTTAAAGCGATATAATCTGCGGTAAAATTCTATCGCAAAAATAATTTCTTTTGCAATTTTCACTGTTATAAACTGCGGTGCTGACAGTTGATTTTTCATAACCCTCTGAGGGGCTGAAAAATCTGTAAGCGTATTCGCTGGTATTCCAAATCTGAATTTCGGCACCTGTCTTCTTATAAAACTCAAAAACTCCGCCGTTATTTTTGCCACCGTTTGCAACTTGAACCACATTACAGGATATATCTTCATTTCCTTTTAGGATGTCCTCGCTTATCCTATCGGTCATATTACCCGTAAAAATAATTTTTTTGCCGTTAAGGGAAATAGAAACAACCGTTTTATCATCCTCGGCATACAAGATTTTAAGGTTTGCATCACTGATTTTCACCGTTTGACCGGTACTCACCATAATATTGGTTTTTGCCTTAACCTTTGTTTCAAAACTGCAAACTGTATTTTCCACCGTAAGCTTATCTGCAAAATCACATTCACCGTAATGCGCCGTAAACTGATTTCCCTCATAATCACAATCGGTTAAAATCCACGCCGCAACGGTTACATTTTCACTTCCTGCAAGCTGTTGCATTTCCGAAAACAGATCAGTCATCAGTTTTTTATGCTCATATCTTTGCCAAGCCTCTTTGCGCCAACCGCCGTTTATCATAATAAGTCTGCCATCTGCAAGCCTTAACATAAAGGTTTTATCGCTTGCTGCGCTTACAAGCAGTCTTGAATCGGTTATCGGCTCTTCCTCGGGAATTTCAAAAGGCATATAAATATACTGCATCTTTATCGTGTTGCAGAAATAATTCTGTTTAACACAGGGCATATTGAAAAGTCTTGTACTTGATTCTGTTTTACCGTAGCCTTGATACTTATCGGCATACTGAAAACCAAATTCCGAATTATTCCAAAGCAGTATCTGCGGTTTTAAAAGCTTAAAGAAATCCCATGAAGCCGAGCCCCAACCGTGATGCGAAACCTGAACAGCATCACATTTTAAGTAGTCGCCGTACATCTCAATACAGGAATCCCCCGGCACAACGCCCATATCGCCAAGCCACATAGTAGATGAATTTTCATAGGTCATTTTAATAACCAATGAAGTATCGTTCATCAATTTATATATTGTAGGCATATCATCATCGGGGGTATGCAAAATCTCAAAAACGACCCCTGAAAGGTCAAATCTCATTCCGTCATGCGCTTTTATTCTTACAGCATCGTATTTCAAAAAAGCTCTGCGGCAGATATTTTCATAACCGACTGACCCAAGTACGGGAAATGGGCAGTTATAAAAAATATCCTCATAAGGGTAATCCTTGCCTGCTCTATCATGCCAGTTCTCTAAGTTTCTTTGAGACTCTGCCTGAAGCTCCTCGGATACCTGCTCCACCTCATCAAGATGAGCATCATCAGGGAAGTTATAAACAATACGGTCAATGGTAAATTTATCCGCAAAGGGCATTTCATATAAATGCTCAAGCACCTTTGCATGGTCACTATGCGCGTGGGTTATAATCCACAAAGGAACCTCTACCTGCTCATTACCGCAAATCTCTGCCATTTCGCGGTACATCTCAAAGATAAGCTCCTTCATTTCATATCTTGAACTATCCTCAATACGCCATCCGCCATCGATAACAACCAATTTATTATTAGGTAAGCGCACATAGTAATTTCTATCGCAAGCGGCACTCGTTATAACCGCGGGGCGCACCTTATCCTCGAACGGCTCATTATACGAAAACTCATAAAACGGTTCAGCAATAAGCTTAACGGCATTTTGATTTTTAATAAAGTAGAAGAAAACCAAGCTTTCTTCATTTGAATAGGAATAAAAAACATTCTCCCCTATTTCGTTTTTAAATATAAGAGAATAACCCTTTTCTATTAAAAGCTCCCCGTATTTTACAGTATCGCTATATAACGCGTTATTGTAGGGAACTATAAAGCTGTTATCGCCCCCTGCAAACACACCAAGACTATCACCGCCGCAAAAAGCGGGAACATTTTTAACAAATCCCTCTTTTTCTATAACATAGATA
>JAZSKL010000120.1:0-2872 GCA_045534855.1 Acutalibacteraceae bacterium | reverse complement strand
AAGTCAATAACAACGGTATCGCCCTTCTTAACAGCTCTATCTTCAACAGATACCATACGGGCATTACGCTCTGCCATAGCATTAACCTCTGCATTAACCTCTGCAGCAGCTACGGTTACAACGGGACGCTCAGATTTAAGTCCCTTATACTCACCGATTTCAATCTCAGGATAGGTTGTAACGCTTACTTTAAAATCAACGCCGTCCTCTTTAGAGATTGAAACGAGTTCAAAATCCATTTTATCATCAATAACATTAAGCTCGGAAGCCTTGATTGCCTCCTCAACAGCATCACCGTAAAGAAGATTGAGAGCATCCTCAAAGAAAACCTCTGCACCATAAAGCTTTTCAATCATTTTAAGCGGTGCCTTACCCTTACGGAAGCCGGGAACATTGATTTTCTTACCGTTTTTACGATAAGCCTTTTCAATTGCTTCACGGAACTTTTCGCCGTCAATTGTGATTTCTAACTGATACCTGTTGGCATCTACCTTTTTGGTTTCTTTTAACATTTTAAATCCCTCCGCATAGAATTACAACATATTATAACATACTATAGAAGATTTTTCCACTTTTTTTGCAAAAAAATAAAAAATTTTATATTTTGCTGATTTCAGCCTATAAAAACCGGTGTAAAATCAACACAATCACAAGAAACAAGCCTCATTTTTATGCCGTCATACCCCGAAACCGACTGATTTCTACCTGCACCGTGGATATGTCCATAGTAAATATTGTCTATATTATAGCGTTTAAGAACCTCTAAAATTTCCTCGCATACCTCTTCGCCGTAAACAGGCGGATAATGCAAGAATACAACAGGCTGCAGCCCTGTATCAATTGCCGCTTTAATCGATGTTTCAAGTCTTGCACATTCCCTTGCAATTACCTTGTGGTCGAATTCGCCGCTTCCGTCATAAACCCAGCCGCGCGTTCCGCAAACAGCAAAGCTTTGCACCTCAACGCAGTTATTATGAAGAAGTGTTATACTGCCAAAATTATTATCAGATAAAAATTTTTTCATTTTCGCCATGGTTGTCCACCAATAGTCGTGGTTGCCTTTTAAAATGATTTTTCTGCCCGGCAAGCTTTCTATAAAAGCAAAATCCCGTACAGCACCATCCAATGAAAGCGCCCACGAAACATCACCGTTTATAACAACGGTATCATCATCGGTTATAAGATGTCTCCAATTTTTTTCAATGCGCTCGGTATAATTATCCCAGCCTTTGAAAATTTCCATTGATTTATCATCAGAAAATGATAAATGCAAATCAGATAAAGCAAATAAACTCATTTTGGAAACACCTCCGATACATATTTTTAAAATTTAAACAAACAATAATCAAGGCTTTAAAGCCGGAAAGGAAATGATATACTATGAATATGACAGATTGCAAAACCGAAAGTTGCATCAACTGCAGCGTTCAGAACTGCATCCATCACACTACCGATGACCACTGTAAGGCAGGTAAAATATCGGTAGGAAACCGTAGCGCTTGCAGCTGCAGCGAAACCTGTTGCGACACATTCGTTGCAAAGCATTAAGCAATAAGCTTTTTCGCAAGAATATCCGGCTTTAAGAAAGCCGGATATTTTATTTACAAATTATTTTATACCAAGACAAGAAAGTACGGTATCGCGCATTTTATCTTTCTCGCATACATCACCGAAACGAACAGTTGCGTTTTCCAAAGCCGCAATGGGGCTTGGAACTGCTGTATTTGTAATTTCAGACAAAAGTCTTACAACCGCAAACTCATCATCAGCAGTTTTATCACTTACAGCAGAAAGAACGCTCTTTGCAAACTTATAAGGCGATGCAGTAGAAGCGATAAGTACAGGACGCTTGTCCCCTGTTACCTTTTCATACTGATTATAAACATTAACGGCAACTGCGGTATGGGTATCACAAAGATAACCGTATTCATTAAATGTATCCTTTATAGTTTTAAGGGTAGCTTCATCATCACAGCAGCCGGCAAAGAAAATCTCATTGATTTTTCCTTTAAGTTCATCGCTTACGGTATATTTACCGTCCTTTGAAAGCTGTTCCTGAAGTCCTGCCACTACCTTATCATCATTACCAGAAAGCTCAAAAAGCATACGCTCCAAGTTGCTGGAAATCAAAATATCCATCGAGGGAGAAATAGTTGTATAGAACTTACGGTTACGGTCATAAGTACCGTTATTTATGAAATCGGTAAGAACATTATTTGCGTTTGAAGCGCAGATAAGCTTATTTATCGGCACTCCCATTTTCTTTGCATAGTATGCCGCAAGAATGTTACCGAAATTACCTGTAGGAACAACAACATTAAAGCCATCAGACAGGTCATCACCATTAGCTAACATATCGCAATAAGAAGATATATAGTAAACAATCTGCGGAGCAAGACGACCCCAGTTAATGGAGTTTGCAGAAGAAAATTCCATATTATTTTCTTCCAAGATTTTCTTCATTTCGGAATTGGTGAACAATAACTTTACACCTGTTTGTGCATCATCAAAATTACCGTGAATAGCGCACACGTGAACATTGTTACCTTTTTGAGAATCCATCTGAAGCTTTTGCATGGGGCTTACGCCGTCACTCGGATAGAATACAATAATTTCAGTACCCTCAACATCCTTAAAGCCTTCAAGAGCAGCTTTACCTGTATCACCGGATGTTGCAACAAGAATTACTATCTTTTTACCCTTTGCAGTCTTTTTTGCAGATGTTGTAAGGAGATACGGCAAAAGCTGTAAAGCAAGGTCTTTAAATGCACAGGTAGGACCGTGCCACAATTCAAGAATATTAACGTTATCGTGAAGATTTACAACGGGAGCAACCTCATCGGATGAGAATTTTCCCTCTTTATATGCGCCT
>JAZSKL010000320.1:0-2196 GCA_045534855.1 Acutalibacteraceae bacterium | reverse complement strand
TATTTTTCTAAAGAAGAAACATCCAAACCGTCAAAACCCTTTAAGAAAGGTAAAACAGCCTCAATATCACTTTCAATTCCGCCTTTAACTCTGCTTTCAAAGTTCATTGGCATAACCGGATCATGAACGCTTAATCTCAATAAAAACCAGCCATTGGGGGTTGAAACACGAACACCCTCACGGTTATCATCAGCAACGGTGAAATCGGGATGCTGTTCACAAAACTCTGTGAAAACATCAATAATTCTTTCGCCGTGTACTCTGAATTCAGGTACTGTTATATTCAAGCGGCATTCGCGTTCCTCTGCAGGCAATTCGAGATTATCAATAATTTTTTCAATATCATTGCCGCGGGCTAATTCAATTACAATTTTAGTAACAAGATATGCACCGTCATCGAGGAAATAGTTTTCGCGAAGTGCTGCATGACCAGAGGTTTCAATCGCTAACGGGCAGTTAATACCGTTTTCGCAAAGCTCTCGAGCCTTATCAATAACATTTTTATATCCTCTACGATAACGGTAATGTTTACCGCCTAAATCATTTTCGATAAATACCTTCAAACCGTCAGAAGTAACAGAATCGGTAACAATAGTTGCACCGTCATTACCCTGTAATGCAATATATGAAGCAAGCGCAATAAGACGGTTACGGTTGATTTCTTTACCGTCAGAACCTACACAACCCGCTCTGTCAACATCTGTATCAAAAATCAAGCCAAGGTCTGCTTTATTTTCAACAACTGCTTTACAAATGCTTTCCATTGCATCCTTGTTTTCAGGGTTTGGTATATGGTTTGGAAAGTTACCGTCCGGCTCTAAAAACTGGCTTCCGCTAATATCAGCACCTAAAGGAGCTAATACATCGGTAGCATAAAATCCGCCAACTCCGTTGCCCGCATCAACAATAATATGATAACCTGATAAGGGTTTTGCTTCTTCAGAAGTTTTGCAAGCATCACATATCATTTTACGAAGTCTTGCGGCGTAATCTGTCATATAATCAACCGATTTAACAATACTGCTTGACGGTTCGAGACATTTTTGCTCATTTGCGAGCTCTAAAATTTCACTTATTTCCTTACCGTCCAATCCGCCTTCTTTAACAAAAAATTTAAGTCCGTTACGGTCAAAAGGATGATGGCTCGCAGTAATTTGTATAGCGCCGTCAGTATCAAGGTCAACAGTTGTCATAAACATTGCCGGTGTAGAACAAAGACCGCAATCAAATACATTTATACCACCTGCGGTTAGAGCTGATTTTACCTGTGCGGATATTATATCTGCAGTAATACGAGAATCATGACCAACGGCAATTTTTAAATCATTACCATCTTTATTTAAACGATTTGAAAGCCATAAAGCAAAAGCAGATGAAATATCATAAACTGCCTGTTCGGTTAAATCAACTGCCTTACCGCCTAAATTTGTTGCAATTCCACGAACATCCGTACCGCTTTTTAAGTTGTTATAATTCATTTTATCACCAATTACAAATTCTTTATAGTTTTAACAGTTGCGCCCATATCTTCTGCCGAAAAAATATAATTACCCGCTACCAAAACGGTTGCACCGGCATGTGCGGCATCTGGAGCAGTTTCAGCATTTATGCCGCCGTCAACCTCCAACTCAACAGATAAATTACGGCGTTTTATTTCATCACGCAATACAGAAAGCTTTTCTAGCGCAGAAGGCATAAACTTCTGTCCTCCAAAACCGGGTTCAACCGACATAACAAGCACCATATCGCAAAGCTCTAAAAGGTTAAAAATTTCCTCAGGTTTAGTGCAAGGTTTTATGGTAATGCAGGATTTGCATCCAAGCTCACGAATTTCCTTTAATAATGCAGCATTATCTGAACCGGCTTCAAAATGGAAACCGAGCCAATCGGAAACAGCCGCAAACTCTTTAATATATCTATGAGGACGGTCAATCATAAGGTGAACATCCAGCGGGATTGAAGAGTGTTTTCGTATAGATTTAATTACAGGCACACCAAATGATATATTAGGAACAAAAATACCGTCCATAACATCAAGATGAAGCATATCAACGCCTGCTTCTTCAAGACGCTTAATATCATCTGCAAGGGTTAAAAAGTCAGCCGTAAGCACCGAGGGGGAAATTTTTACCATAATTTTACTCCTTAAAATATCAAATATAACAGAAAGTTATGCATTAACTTTATCTTTATTAA
>JAZSKL010000012.1:0-2405 GCA_045534855.1 Acutalibacteraceae bacterium | reverse complement strand
AGCGGATTCTTTGAAGACAGTAATTTAGAATATGAAGCTGAAAAAAGTTACAGCGACACACGTATAAAAATACTACGCCTCAAGGAAGGTGTTGACTACGATATTAAAATCGAAGGCAACGGAAGCGGAAGTATGAATTATACTATTGGATTTATGGATAAATACGGCGAATACAGCGATATGCGTGAGTTTACAGATGTAAAAATTACGCCGGATACTAAAATAGACACTGTTGCGGCAGTTGATGATGAAACCTATATGTATGTAGATGAAAATGGTGACGGTGATTATGATCTTACATACAGAGCAGGTATTGACGAAAAAGCAGAATTAGTCAGCAACACATACATTATAATAATCTGCGTTTCAGCAGCATTTATAGTGTTGATTGCGGCTTTGGTTCTTGTTTTTGTCAGACGTGCAAAAATAAAAAAATATCTTTAATATGATTTACTATTAAAAAAAGTTATCCCGAATCTCGGGATAACTTTTTCTTTTAAATATAATAAAAATTACTGCATACGCTCCTGTTTAACCTTATGGTCAACAACGTGGCGCTTTGAAAGCTCATGAGTTACGTCTTTAAGAGAAATATCCGACTCAACCATCAAAACCATACAGTGATACAAAAGGTCGGCAAGCTCATAAACGGTTTCTTCCTTATCCTTTTTAGAACCTGCTATAATAACCTCGGTACACTCTTCGCCAACCTTTTTGAGGATTTTATCAAGACCCTTATCAAAAAGGTAGGTTGTATAGCTTCCCTCTTTGGGCTCTGTTTTTCTACCCTTTATTAAATTATAAAGACCCTCATAGCAGAAAGGCTTTATTTCATCGCTTATAAATACCTCATCATTAAAACAGCTTTCAGCTCCTGTATGGCATGCAGGACCGTCCTTTACAACCTCAATAACCAAGGCATCCCCGTCACAATCAGCAGTAATGGAAGCTACATTCTGGTAGTTACCGCTTGTCTCCCCTTTTCTCCACAAGCATTTTCTGCTACGGCTGTAAAAACAGGTTTTCTTTTCAGCTATAGTTATAGCAAGGCTTTCAGCGTTCATATAAGCCAGTGTTAGCACCTGCTTTGTATAATAATCCTGAACTATTGCAGGAATTAAACCGTTTTCATCAAACTTTAAATTCATTTAAAATACCCTCATTTCTATTCCGTTTTGGCGAAGATACGCCTTTAAATCCTCTATTTTAAGCACACCTGTATGGAAAATACCTGCCGCAAGACCTGCATCAATTTTAGCGTTATGCATAAACAGAGTTTTAAAATCCTCCTTACAGCCTGCTCCGCCCGATGCAATTATCGGCACATCTACAACCTCGGCGATAGCATCAAGCATCTCAAGGTCAAAACCGCCTCTTACACCGTCTGTATCGATACTGTTTATAACCAATTCACCTGCGCCGTCATTAACACCGCGTTTTGCCCATTCAACAGCATCTATACCCGTATCATCTCTGCCGCCGCGTGAAAAGATATGGAATTTACCGTCAACACGCTTAACATCCATAGAAAGCACCACGCACTGGTCGCCATAAATACGCGCCGCCTCCTTAATTAAAGAGGGATTTCTTATTGCACCGCTGTTTACGCTAACCTTATCAGCACCGCATTTAAGCACGCGGTCAAAGTCCTCTACGGTATTTATTCCTCCGCCTACCGTAAGAGGAATAAATATTTCGGAAGCTACTCTGGTTAAAATATCGGTAAAGAGCTTTCTTCCGTCAAAAGTGGCGGTAATATCATAAAAAACAAGCTCATCAGCACCCGATTCATTATAAAAATGCGCCATTTCAACAGGGTCTGCAATATCCTTTATTCCCTCAAAATTAACGCCCTTTACTACCCTGCCGTCCCTTACATCAAGGCAAGGAATAATTCTTTTTGTTATCATTCCTGACCTCCTATTCGGTCAACAACAGCCTTTAAATCAAGCTTGCCTGTATAAAGCGCTTTGCCGAGTATTGCCGCATCTATACCCATTTCGTTAAGTGCTACAACCTCACTCAAATCGGTAATACCTCCGCTCGCAGTGATTGCAGGAACATCCTCACGGCTCAAGGTTTCATAAAGCTCAAGGTTAGTACCCATCAAACCGCCGTCTTTTGCAATATCGGTATAAATAACCGATTTAACACCAAGCTTTTTAAGTTCTTTGCAAAAATCTATTCCCTTGATTTTCGTAACCTCTAACCAGCCGTTTACAGCAACAAATCCGTTATCTGCATCAACACCAACAGCAATTTTCTCGCCGTAGCGTTCTACCGCAAATTTTAAAAACTCAGGGTCATTTACAGCCGCAGTACCTAAAATTACACGACCTGCGCCCATTTCAAGATAACCTTTTATACGTTCTTCATCGCGTATACCGCCGCCTACCTCACAATAC
>JAZSKL010000128.1:0-8756 GCA_045534855.1 Acutalibacteraceae bacterium | reverse complement strand
GCCTGCAGTACCGCCCATTCCCATAGATGCAAGAGTAAGGTCTGTAATTACATTTCCTTTACTATCTGTTTTCTTTTCGTAAAGTGAAGTTACACCGAGCTTTTGAGTAAGAAAATCAAAAGAAGTTTTCGGTCCCATTTTATCGACAAGATGAACTGGTATTGTATTTACCGAACGCTCAAGAGCATATTGAACAGTAATATTTCCCCAATACGAATTATACCAGTTGACCGGTTTCCATCCATTGTAATTTGTGGCTGTATCATTCAGCATTGTTGAGTAATTTATTATATTCTTTTCAATCGCAGGAGCATACGCCGAAAGCGGTTTTATGGTTGAACCGGGCTGACGTATAGCGGATGTTGCGCGATTTAAAACACGGTTTCCTGTTTTTTCACCTATACCGCCAACTATTCCTTTTACATTGCCGCTATAATCAACAATAGTCATAGCTCCTTGCATTTTAGCACCGTCTTTAGCGGTAAGAGAATAGGTTGCAGAATCTGCAAAAACAGACTCCATTGCGCTCTGAACATCAAGGTCTACCGTAGCATAAATCTTAAATCCTCCGGTATAAATGATATCACTTGCATATTCTCTGTTATATCCATATTTCGAAACAAGGTCATCAACTACCTGATCAATCAGCGCATCAATAAAATAGGAGTTTATATTAGACTTATTAGCAGTACCGGAACCTGTTGCTAAAACAAGCTCTTCGTTTTTGGCAGTCTCATATTCTTCCTTGGTTATATAGCCCTGATTATACATTTCGCTTAAAATAATATTACGGCGCTGTTTATTACCCTCGGGTTTTTTATCAGGAGAATACAAAGAAGGATTATTTGTTATTGAAGCGATAGAAGCACATTCTACAAGGCTTAACTCATGAACACTTTTACCAAAATAGTAATTAGCCGCTGCTTCAACACCGTATCTGCTATCACCAAAATAAATTTTATTAAGATAGCATTCGAGAATTACTTCTTTACTGTAATTTTCCTCAATGTATCGCGCGCCTAAAATTTCCGTAACCTTACGCTTTACAGTACGGTCATCATTACCGGTAAGATTTTTAACAAGCTGTTGGGTTATGCTTGAACCGCCATACTCTTTACCGCTTGGGAAAATCATATTTAAAAATGCTGAAAATGTTCTTCTCCAATCAGTACCTGTATGGGATTCAAAACGCTTGTCCTCGATTGCAATAAATGCATTTGCAAGCTGTTGCGGAATACCCTTATAATCAGGCGATTCGGCTTTTGCTTCAGCTTCAATATAGTCAACCCATATACGGTCTTCACTGCCATGCAGACGTTTATACTCGCTATAAACGCCATCACCGTTATCAACATATATTGTTGTAGACATATTTATAGAACCAAGAGCTAAATCATTAAGATTGTATTTTTCAATTTCAGCCTCAACTTCATCGTTAAGACTGAAAACCCACAATCCAAATGCTCCGCAAATCAGTGTACCCGTAATAACAATAACCAAAAAAGAGGTTAACAGCACTTTAAGTACACGCTTTTTACCTTTTGCTTTTTTCTTCTTTTTGTCTTTTTGAGCATTTACCGTTGCAGAAGAAAAACTGTTTAAATCAAGTGTTGCTTCTTCGCCGTTTTCCGAAGCATCATTGTTACTTGTTATTTCAGCACTGTTTGAAGAAACAGAAGAAATATCCTCCATATTAGTAAACTGAGATTCATATTCGTTATTCTTTGACATAAGAAACACACCTCCATATTTCATTTTGCAAAGTTTTTCATCTTATTATAACACATATCGCAATAAAATGAAGTTACAATTTTTTAACCTTTTGGCATATATGCAACAATTTTTGTTAAACCTATGATTACCGGAGGGTTTTTTGATGATAACTTTAAAGCATTTACGAATAATTCTATTAAGCATAATGGCTGTAACTGTTATTCTTCTGACATATCAGCTTACAAAAAAAGATAAAACTGTAACAGAGCCTGAATTATATTACAAAATGACAATACGCGAAAATCAGGTCGTTCTTTACAAGGGCGACAGTTTCATTACGGTTTATGCCGATATTGTGCCAAAAAATTTACCGTTTGATGATCAAAATGAGCTTAAAAACGGTATTTTTTTTAAAACAAGAAGCGAAGCAGACCGAGCCGCAGAGGATTATGACGGATAAAAATTTTTATATTCAAGTTTTATCTTGAAAGTTATTAAATAATGTTATATAATATTAGCAAATCAATGTGAAGGAAGAAAAAAACTTGGATAAAGATGCACTTACCGCAGGTGTTCAGCCTGTTGGCGGTTTATTCAGTACCGCCGAAATTAAAATTCTTATATGCTATATTTTACACACTGTTCGCGAGCCTATACCCGCTAATCTTTTAACCAATACTCTTCATTATGAAGGTATTGCAAATGCGTTTGAAGTAAGTGATGCCATATCATTACTTGAAAAAAGCGGGCATATCACCATCGCAAACCAACAGGATGATTCATATATAATTACCGAAAGCGGAAGTAATGTTGCAAAAACATTGCGTGATTCAGTTTCAGATACGGTAAAAAACCGTGCCTGCAATGCCGCACTTAAAATGCTTGCGCGTTTCAAAAACGCAAAAGATACTGATATTAAAATATCACATGAGGATGATAAAACCTATATAACCTGTTCCGCTTTGGACAGAGGTTTACCCTTTATAACAATAAAGCTTTTGGTTGGCGATGACAATCAAGCATTAGCTATAAAAGAAAAGTTTCTTGATGATGCACCAAGCATTTACCCCGAAATTATAAAAATGCTTACAAAAAATGAGCAATAAATATTTAATGCACACATAGGTTATATGTGTGCATTTTGTTATATGTATTTCTTATTAAGTTTACGGTTTACTCCCCATATACCGCCTATAAGCCCTGAAAGCATCATAATAACGAAATGAAACAATGTATTTGCAGAAAAACCGTTTTCGGATACAATCATTGATATAATAAGTATAGCAAGAAATACCGTACCGCCCGTTACAAGGCCTACAATATAACCTTTACCACCCAGCTTAAAAGCATTATAAAAGGCTGCAACAAATGCGCCGAGTGAAACACAAACTGTTGCTATTGGCGCACAAAAAGCACGGTCAAGATCTAATTTCAATATCAAAAAAGCCGAAATCAACATTAAAATAATACTGACTGCAATACCTAAAAACGCACCAAACAAATAAAACGATTTTTCTGCAATACTGTCAGACATTTTAAACTGTTTTTTCATAAAAAAATCCCTCCGCAATAAATATACTGCGAAGGGATAGTTTTTATTCTTATTTTTCAGTTTCTTCGTGTACTGTAAGATCCTGCTGTAACGCCCAACGAGCAACGGTGATTTTGCTGTGGTCACTCTTGGATTCAATAACCATTGTATCTTCTTTAAGAGATATAACTCTGCCGTAAATACCGCCGATTGTAACAATCTCGTCACCAACCTGCAAATTTTCACGCATTTTCTTTTCTTCCTTAGTCTTTTTGCGCTGAGGACGAATCATAATGAAGTACAATGCAAAAATAATTACACCGTATATCAAAAGCATAGGAAGCAAGCTTGCAAAACCGCCGCCTTGTTGCTGTTCTTTGCCTTTGCTATCTGCCTTACTTTCTGTACCGGTTGTGGTAGTATCACCTGTTGCGGTTGAATCAGCAGCAGTTTCTGCACCACTTACAGCATCTTTATTAAGAAGCAGAACAGTACCGTCACGAAGAATTAAAGTTGAATTATTCATAAAATTAACCTCCAAAAATCTATCAAATAATATTATACCAAATATTCACATTAAATGCAAGCACTATTTTTGTACAAGCAATATAACTTATATTCTTTTTCCTAAAATCTGTTCCTGTTCAGCCTTAAACTCCGCAAAGCGACCTTCATCAAGTGCTTTTCTTATATCTGTCATCAGTTGATTATAGAACCAAAGATTATGAATAACATTAAGTCTGCCCGAAAGCATTTCGCCTGCCTTTAATAAATGGCGAAGGTATGCTTTACTGTAACGCTGACAAACAGGAGAGCCCCAGCTTGCATCACCTGGAGACAGGGCTCGAGCGGGGTTTTTATTATTGAGGTTAATTATACCCTTTGAAGTAAAGAAATGTCCGTGACGGGCATTACGGCTCGGCATAACGCAGTCAAACAAATCCACACCGCGTTCAACAGCGTTTAAAATATTAAGCGGTGTACCAACACCCATTAAGTAGCGAATTTTGTTTTTCGGCATATGAGGTGTTACCTGTTCAATTATATCATACATAACCTCGGTAGGCTCACCAACTGCCAATCCGCCAATTGCATAACCATCTAAATCAAGCTCTGCAATCTGCTTCATATGATCTATTCTTAAATCAGGATATGTACAGCCCTGATTTATACCAAAAAGCATTTGTTCACGGTTAATAGTGGTTTCAAGAGAATTAAGCTCCTGCATTTTTTTCTTACAACGCTCAAGCCAACGTGTTGTTCTTGCACAGCTATCCTTTGAATATGAATGGCTTGCAGGATTTTCAACACACTCATCAAAAGCCATTGCAATAGTAGAACCCAAATTAGACTGAATCTGCATACTTTCTTCAGGCCCCATAAAAATGCGCTTTCCGTCAATATGAGAAGCAAAGGTTACGCCCTCTTCCTCAATTTTACGCAGTGTGGAAAGTGAAAAAACCTGAAATCCGCCACTATCGGTAAGTATCGGACCGTCCCAACGGGTAAAGGTATGCAATCCACCGCAGTCCTTTATAATTTCATCACCGGGACGAATATGCAAATGATAGGTATTGCAAAGCATTACCTGACAGTTAAGCTCCTTAAGGTCATCGGCAGAAACACCACCCTTGATAGCAGCCGCAGTTGCAACATTCATAAAAGCAGGGGTTTGTACTACACCTCGATTGGTATGAAGTTCTCCCCTTCTTGCTCTGTTTTCTTCTTTTAAAACTTTAAACATAATTTACTCTCTTTACAAAAATATTTATACAATAAGCATTGCGTCACCGAAGCTGAAAAAACGGTATTTTTCTTCCACAGCTTGTTTATACGCCGATAGTGTATTTTCATATCCCGCAAAAGCGGAAACAAGCATTATAAGAGTGCTTTCAGGCAAATGGAAATTGGTAATAAGTCCATCCATACATTTAAATTTATAACCCGGATAAATAAATATCCCCGTATCACCCGAACAAGCGCATATTTTCCCGTGTTGATTAGCAACACTCTCAACAGTTCTGCAGCTTGTAGTACCAACACAAAACACCCTGCCGCCGTTTTTCTTGGTTTCGTTTATTGCATCGGCAGTTTTTTTAGGCATCTCATAATGCTCTGTATGCATTTTATGGTCTGTTATGTTGTCAACCTTAACAGGTCTGAATGTGCCAAGACCTACGTGCAATGTAACATATTCTATCCTGATACCTTTAGCTTTTAGCTCGCCTAACATCTCTTTTGTAAAATGAAGCCCTGCAGTAGGGGCGGCCGCCGAACCCAATTCTCTTGAATATACGGTTTGATACCTTTCTTTATCCTCAAGCTTTGCTTTTATGTAAGGCGGAAGCGGCATCTGACCGACTTCATCAAGAACCGCAAAAAATTCACCGTCACAATTAAATTTTAAAATTCTGTTACCGTCAAGCAAAACATCCGTAACTGTTGCGGAAAGTTTATCATTAAAGCTAAATTCAGTACCCTCTTTTGCCTTTTTGCCCGGACCTGCTATACACTCCCAGATAAGCATTTCTCTTTGTTTTAACAAAACAAACTCAACTACTGCGCCTGTATCGGTACGAGTTCCGAAAATTCTTGCCGGCAAAACACGGGTATCATTTAAGATAAGGCAATCTCCCGGCATTAAATAATCAAATAAATCATAAAAATGCTTATGTGACACCTCACCGTTTTCACGCGACAAAACCATCAACCTTGAGTGGTCTCGTTGGGATAAAGGGGTTTGAGCAATAAGCTCTTCGGGTAAATCAAAATAAAAATCACTTTTTTTCATAAAACACCAATAACTTTCCGATAAAAATTGCATAAAATGGTTTGACAAACAGTGCGTAGAATGGTATTATTTAATGTAGCAGTAAAATAAACTGCGTTAATGATCAGGTAATGAATTATATTATATTGCAAATCAACAACAATATCAATATATTTTTTCATTTTTACCGTATATTACGAAAGGAAAGTGTAAATCGTGAAGAATTACAATGTAGGAATTATCGGTGCTACCGGTATGGTTGGTCAGCGTTTTGCCTTATTACTTGCAGACCATCCTTGGTTTAAGGTTACTGCTCTTGCCGCAAGTGCAAGCAGTGCAGGCAAAACTTATGAGGAGGCTATCGGCTCAAGATGGGCTATGAAGGAAGATATTCCCGAAAACCTCAAGGCTATGACCGTTTACGATGCAGAAAAGGATATTGAAGAAATCGTTTCCAAGGTTGATTTTGTTTTCTGTGCTGTTGCTATGAAGAAGGATGAAATCAAAGCTTTGGAAGAAAAATATGCAAAACACGAGTGTCCTGTTGTTTCAAATAACAGCGCACATCGTTTCACCCCTGATGTTCCTATGGTTGTGCCGGAGCTTAACCCTGAACACATTGAGATTATTGAAGCTCAGCGCAAGAGACTCGGAACAAAAAGAGGTTTCGTTGCAGTTAAATCCAACTGCTCTCTCCAAAGCTATGTACCTGCACTTTTCCCGCTTGATAAAGCAGGATTTGAGGTTGATAAGTGCTTAGTATGTACCTATCAGGCAATTTCCGGCGCAGGTAAAACATTTGAGCGTTGGCCCGAAATTCTTGATAACGTTGTTCCCTATATCGGCGGCGAAGAAGAAAAGAGTGAACAGGAGCCACTTAAAATCTGGGGTAAGATTGAGGGAGACAAGATAGTTTCTGCAAACAAACCCGCATTTACTGCACAGTGCTTGCGTGTTCCCGTTTCTGACGGTCATATGGCTGCAGTGTTTGTTTCTTTTAAGAACAAACCATCCAAAGAGCAGATGCTTGAGGTCTGGAAGAACTTCAAGGGTGTACCTCAGGAGCTTGAGCTTCCCCATGCTCCGAAACAATTCCTCAACTACTTCACAGAGGACGATATGCCACAAACCAAACTCAGCCGTAATCTTGAAGGCGGTATGGCTGTTTCTATTGGTAGACTTCGCGAGGATTCACAGTACGACTACAAATTTGTTTGTCTTTCCCATAACACTCTTCGCGGTGCCGCAGGCGGTGCAGTTCTTCTTGCAGAGCTTCTTGCTGCAAAGGGTTATATGGACTAATTTAAGTATACCTTATTTAGGTTATACTAATTAACGAAAGGGGTATTTGTATGAAAAAAAGGATTTTTACAGGAGCTGCAACTGCGCTTATTACCCCAATGAATGATGATTACACCGTAAATTTTCAGCGTTTAGAGGAAATTGTTGAACAACAAATCAAGGGCGGTATAGATGCGCTTGTTATGTGCGGAACAACAGGAGAAAAATCAACCTTACGTTATGATGAGCATATCAAGGTTATCGAAACAGCCGCACGTGTTGCTGATGGGCGTGTTCCGATTATTGCAGGAACAGGCAGTAATGATACTGTTTATTCGGTGGAATTATGCGATGATGCGGCAGCAGTCGGTGCAGATGCATTTTTAATGGTAACACCGTATTACAATAAAACCTCACAAGCAGGTCTTATTGCTCATTATAATTACATTGCCGACCGCGTAAGAAAACCTATTATTCTTTATAATGTTCCATCAAGAACAGGAGTAAACATCAAGCCTGAAACCTATAAGGAGTTATCTAAACATCGCAATATTATTGCAACAAAGGAAGCAAGCGGCGACCTTTCGCAAATAGCAAAAATAAAGTATCTTTGCGGTGATGATCTTGATATTTACTCGGGTAATGATGACCAGACCGTGCCTATTATGTCAATAGGCGGTGTAGGTGTTATATCTGTGCTTTCAAATATACTTCCATATGAAATGCATAAGCTTTGTGACGATTATCTTTCAGGTAATATCAACGCCGCAAAGGAAGCGCAAATCAAATATACCGGTATAATTGAAGCTCTGTTTTCCGATGTTAACCCAACCCCCGTAAAAGAAGCTATGAATATGTTGGGGTATGATGTAGGTCCATGCCGACTTCCGCTTTATCCAATGAGCGAAAGCGCAAGCAATGCTTTGGCAGATAAGCTCAAAGAGGTAGGTTTATTTACAAAATAAAATCACGGATGTGAAAGATAATGACAAAAATTTTACTGACAGGTGCCTGCGGAAAAATGGGTAATACCGTGGCAAACTGTGTTGCTAATGATAATGATGCAGAAATCATTTGCGGTATTGATATAAACGAAGCGCATCTTGACTTCCCTGTTTACCGCAATTTTTCCGATGTTAAGGAATTGCCCGATGTTGTAATTGATTTTTCAAACCCTGCTTTACTCGATAAGTTATTAGAGTTTTGCATTACCAAAAAAATCCCTGCTGTTCTTGCAACAACAGGTTATTCTGATGAACAAATAGAAAAAATCAAACAGGCATCAAAGCAAATACCTGTCTTTTTTACCTTTAATATGTCGCTTGGAATAAATTTACTTTGTTCGCTTGCAAAAAAAGCCGCTTCAATTCTAGGAAGTGCTTTTGATATTGAAATTGTTGAGAAGCATCACATTCAGAAGCTTGATGCCCCCTCGGGTACTGCGATTATGCTTGCGAATGC
>JAZSKL010000285.1:0-2069 GCA_045534855.1 Acutalibacteraceae bacterium | reverse complement strand
AAGTATTTCAATTGGTAATTCACTACCGTCTGCCATAAAAATTTTAGCCGGCTTCTGATTAGGGTTACAGCCGTATTTAAGTTCAAATTCTTTCATTTTTTTACTCCCCTATTATTTATTTTTGTTGATTATAATATTTGTAGGCTCACTGCCGTCAAGCGGAACACTGCGTACAAAAAGGGAAACCTTGTTATTTTCGTTAAGATTATTCCATACTAAATCAGCAAGCTCTTCGGCGGTATTCGGAAGAGTTACCTCTTCAGGCTCACCGTAGAAGGAAGGAATCGGATCACCGTCACACTTATAGGTATGAATAAAGTGACCGATACCATCCTCCGGAACATAGTTGTAAAAATATCTGTTACAAGCTTCAGGTCTGCCGTTGGCACTCTTCAAAATAGAAAGCTTATATGTAAATGTATTTCTCGGGAAGCAGTAGTAGCAAATACCTGAAATACGAGGTGTATAGTTTGGAGCATCGGGCTCAAACTCACGTGTCATCAAAGAATCTTCAAAGGTTTTTCCTTCATTTATATAATCAAATACCGTGTTGGTTTGGTCACCGTTGGTAATTATATCAATGTTACCGCCCTTGGTTTGAAGATAAGGATTATAAATTATAAGGCTTGGATCAGAAAGCTTTGATTCATCAAAGGCCTTGGTTCTCATACCGCCCTCAAAGCTTTCAAATATACGGTTACGGGAGTTAACGCTACGACCCATAATGAAATATGCAATCATTGCATTTTTACCGTCTGCCGATTTACCTATTACGATACCTCTGCCGGGGTAAGAATTTTCAGATAAAAGTGTTTTTAAATCATAAAGAGCCATTTTAATTTCCTCTTTTCGTAATTATTTCTTTGGAAACTTTTTGAACAGCCTCGGGAAGTATTATCCATTCAGCCTGTTGCATTACGCGCTTTTGCAGAATCTCGGGAGTGTCACCCTCCTCAATTTCAACCGCCTTTTGCATAATTATTTCGCCGCCATCGGGAATTTCGTTCACAAAATGAACTGTAGCACCCGTTACCTTAACGCCGTAGCTTAAAGCCGCTTCGTGAACATGAAGTCCGTAAAAGCCCTCACCGCAAAAAGACGGAATAAGTGACGGATGAACATTTATTATGCGTTTAGGATAATGGCTTGTAAAGCTTTCGCTTAATATTACCATAAAGCCTGCAAGCACTATTATATCGATACTAGCACCGTCTAAAGTTTCAATAAGCTTTGCTTCAAAGTTTTCCTTGCCCAATTCCTTTTTTGAAATAACCGCAGTTTTTATACCTGCGTTTTCAGCGCGGGTTAAAGCATAAGCATCAGCATTATTTGAAATAACAAGAGCAATTTCACCGCTTGTTATAATTCCGTTTTTCTGCGCATCTATAAGCGCTTGCAAATTTGTACCGCCGCCCGAAACCAGAACAGCTATTTTTGCGCGGCTCATAAAATCACCTTTTCATCGGATTTAATTATCTCACCGATAACATAAGCATCTTCGCCGTTTGCTTTAAGTATTTCGAGAGCTGTTTCAACCTCATTTGCAGGTACTACAACGCTCATACCAACACCCATATTGAAGGTGTTGAACATATCATGCTCGCTTATATTTCCTACGCTCTGCAAAAGCTTGAAAATAGGAAGAATACGAACGGCAGATTTATCAATTTTAGCACCTAAACCATCGGGAATGCTTCTCGGAATATTCTCATAGAAGCCGCCGCCTGTAATATGGGAAATACCCTTAACATTTACCTTTTCAAGAAGAGCCAAAATAGGCTTTACATATATTCTTGTAGGTGTAAGAAGAGTATCACCGAGAGATGCGCCGCCAAGCTCATCATAGGTTTTGTTAAGGTCACAGTTGCCTATATCAAAAACCTTACGAACAAGTGAAAAACCGTTTGAATGAACACCTGATGACGGAAGAGCTATAACCACATCGCCCTCTGCCATTTTGGTGTTATCAAGAATTTTCTTCTTATCAACAATACCTACCGCAAAGCCCGCAAGATCATAATCGTCTACCGGCATCATACCGGGATGAACAGCAGAATCACCGCCGATAA
>JAZSKL010000156.1:0-2849 GCA_045534855.1 Acutalibacteraceae bacterium | reverse complement strand
TGGGCGTTAATATGGTAACAACCTTTATCGGTCGAGACCAAACTAAAACTGTTGAGGAAAACCTTGAAATATTTAAAGAGGTTTGGCCTCCTATAATTAAGCTTGCTGAAGAAAAGGGTGTTAAGGTGGCTATTGAGAACTGTCCTATGCTTTTTGGCGCTGACCAATGGCCCGGCGGACAGAATCTTTTCACAACACCAAAACTTTGGAGAAAAATGTTTGAGCTTTTGCCGTCTGATAACTTCGGCATAAATTATGACCCGAGTCATTTTATCTGGCAGCAGATTGATTATATTAAACCGATTTATGAATTTAAGGATAAGATTTTCCATGTTCATTACAAGGATATCAAGCTTTATGAAGACAAGCTAAATGATGTAGGAATTATGGCTTATCCGCTTGAGTATATGAGTCCTAAACTGCCGGGTCTTGGAGATGTTGATTGGGGCAAATATGTTTCTGCCTTGACCGATATCGGTTTTGACGGTTGTACCTGTGTTGAGGTAGAGGATAAGGCGTTTGAGGGTTCACGTGAGCGTGTTCTTGATTCTGTTAAATTAAGCTATCGCTATATGCGACAGTTTGTTATTTAAATAATTTTTGCGGAGGTAAAAAACAATGGCACTCGATATGAATGATTTTTCAACCAACCAAGTAGAAACTGAAGCTGTTGTCAGCGAAAAGAAAATGCGTATCGGTATTATCGGTACAGGCGGTATTTCCGGAAGTCACATTCAGGCTTATCTCAATCAGCCTGATGTAGAGCTTGTTGCAGGCTGTGACCTTATACCCGGAAAAGCAGAGAAGAAGTTTGCTTCTTATAATATTGAGGGAGCAAAGTTCTTTACCGATTATAAGGAAATGATTGATACTGTAGAAATGGATGCGGTTTCTGTTTGTACATATAACTGCACCCATGCTGAATGTGCAATTTATGCTTTGGAGCATGGTCTCAATGTTCTTCTTGAGAAGCCTTTTACAGTTACTCTTGATGAGGCTATTGAGGTTATGAAAGCAGAGAAGAAGAGCGGTAAGATTGTATCTGTTGGCTTCCAGCCCCGCTTTGATGCAAATATGCAGATGATTAAGAAAATTGTAGAATCCGGCGAGCTTGGTCGCGTATTCTATGTTCAGACAGGTGGCGGTCGCCGTCATGGTATACCGGTAGGTTGGTCTGAAACCTTTATTGAAGGTGATAAGGCAGGTCTTGGTGCGCTTGGCGATATCGGCTGTTACTCTATTGACCTTGTAATGAACGCTCTCGGCAATCCTAAGCCCCTTACCGTTACAGGTACAGCTACCGATTATTTCGGCACAACACCCGAAGCTTATGCTGCTGTTGGCAAGCCTCAGTGTGCTGAAAAGTTCTCGGTAGATGACTTTGCTTCTGCTTACATTCGTCTTGAGGGCGGCGTTGTTCTCGACTTCCGTATTTCTTGGTATATGCATCTTGATACATCGGGCGATACTATTATTTACGGTACAAAGGGCTCATTGCGTATTCCGTCTACAGAATGCTGGAACGGCACATTTAATAAGCCGATGACCATTTATCACGATGTTGCTGGACGTCCTGTTGAGACTACCATTCCGCTTTTACCTGAAACCAAGGACCTTTGGAATAAAAAGATACGTTCTTTCCTTGATGCTTGTATTACAGGCGGAAAAGCTCCTGTTCCTACCGACCAGATTATTTACAATCAGGCTATTCTTGATGGTATTAACCGTTCTTCAAAGGCAGGCAAAGAGGTAGAGATTGAGATACCTGAATTTTAATTGTATTTAGGAGTAAAATTATGAATTTTCCAATAGCATTACAGCTTTATACCGTTAGAGATGAACTTAAAGCTGATTTTGAAGGTACACTTAAAAAAGTTAAAGCTTTAGGATATGACGGCGTTGAATTTGCAGGACTTTTCGGTAAGAGTGCAGATGAAGTTAAAAAAATGTGTGAAGAAATCGGTCTTGTGCCGATTTCCGCACACGTTCCGTTTGTAGATATGATGGAAAATCCTCAATTACTTGAAACCTATGCCGAAATTGGCTGTAAGTATGTTGTTATACCTTATCTTACAGAGGAGTACCGTCCGGGTGAGGAAAAGTTTGCAGAGGTTATTGAGGGTGCAAAACTGCTTGGCTCAAAGGCGAATGAGCTTGGTATGAAGCTCTGTTATCATAATCATGACTTTGAGTTTACAAAAATAAACGGCGAGTATGCACTTGATATTCTTTATAAAGAAGTATCGCAAGACCTTTTGCAGACCGAGCTTGATACCTGTTGGGTAAATATTGGTGGGGAAGACCCTGCTCAATATATCCGTAAGTATAGCGGCAGATGTGAGGTTGTGCATCTTAAGGATTTCGTTGGCGGCAAAACCGAAAATATGTATGCGCTTATCGGTATTGATGAGGACGAAAAAAAGGATACCGGTGTAAAATTTGAATTCCGTCCCGTAGGTTACGGTGTTCAAAATTTCCCTGATATCCTTGAAGCCGCAAAGGATGCGGGTGCATTATGGGTTGTTGTTGAGCAAGACCAGCCGAGTATGGGTAAAACACCCATGGAATGTGCCGAAATGAGCATCAATTATCTTAAATCACTTTAATTTTTTACTTTGATTACGATATTCAAGCGGAGTTAAATTCATTATCTGCTTAAATGTTCTATTCAATGTACGAATTGTTCCGTAGCCGACTTCTTCCGAGATGTCGGCTATTTTTTTATCACTGTCAATAAGTAGCTTGCAGGCTGAACGAACCCTTAAAAGGTTTATATAATCATTAAATCCTAAATCAAGCTTTCGTTTTATAAGATGCGATATGTAATATTAAGTCGGAGGCCAAGCGGT
>JAZSKL010000237.1:0-3449 GCA_045534855.1 Acutalibacteraceae bacterium | reverse complement strand
TTTCAATAAATCAAAACGGAAAGAACAACCGATCTGTCCGCAGACCATCGTGTGATTCTTGCAGAAAAACTATAGATGGTGTTAACGTCAAAGATTCCATTAAAAAAATTTGGTTAAAAGAAAAGCCGAATATGGAAATATGGGAATGCCCCATATGCAAGAAAAAAACCATACCAGGTCTGACAAGCAAAGTAGTATTAGATCATAACCACGAAACCGGTCAACCACGCGCTTGGATATGCGACAGTTGTAACACAGGCTTAGGTAGATTTAAAGATAATATAGAGACAATTAAAAATGCAATTGATTACTTAAATAAAAAATAAAGCGGCTATCCCGCTTTATTTTTTTATTTGAACATATTCAACTGAGCTGTATACATTTCTAGACGACTGTTGGATATATCTACATATTCCTCAGATATGTCACATCCTATAAAACGCCTGTTGTTTAAAAAAGCCATTTTACAGGTTGTACCACTTCCGCACATGGGGTCAAAAACTATATCCCCTTCTTTGGACCAACTTAAAATATGATCTTGTGCCAATTTTTCGGGGAATGTTGCGGGATGATTAAAAGCAATTTTATCGTTAGTAGTACCACCTAAACCAACAGCGTATTCCCATATATTAGTTTTAGTTTTTTCCTTTTTTAAAACACCTTTAACCTTTTTGTTTATGCCATCGGCTTTCTTGTTACAAACTAACATTTCTTCACCATTACGTACGGTTTTTTCCTTAATAGGATTAAATGTTTTAGGACTTCCCTTACTAAACACAAACATAAATTCAAAACAATTTGTATAAGCGTTCGAACGCATAAAAGGAGTATTTTTCTTTTTATATATCATAACATCATGAACATTAAATCCAACTTTTTGAAATTCAAAAGCATGCTTGAAGCTTGTTAAGGTCTTATTTCCTTTTTCTATTTTATCTCCTACCACCCAAACAACCACGCCGCCTTTTTTTGTAATACGATACAACTCGGAGGCTATACTTGCGCAATCAAATGAATAACCTTTATAATCACGCAAATTATCGTAAGGTGGTGATGTTACCGTTAAATCTATAAATTCATCATCAATTTTATTTGCCATAAACTCTATACAATCTGAACAATATATCTTATCTAATTCCAACATATATCTTCCTCAAATATAATTACAAATTTTTTAAAATTATATCACAAACAAATTATAAGGGCAACTGTTTTTTAACACAAAAAGTAAAAAGGAGTTACTGTTTAAAAGTAACTCCTTAAAATATTTAACCTAAAATTTTAATATAATCCTCATACGCCTTTTCCCAAGCGGTATTTTGGTTGGGGGTGTAGCGTTTAAGCTCGGTTGAATCGGTTACAGCTTTACGAATACCGGCAAAGCCCTCTATTTCACCCAAAGCGCAGTAAGCTACTGCAATATTACCCATAACGGTAGCCTCGGTAGGCCCTGCAAGAACCTCAACATTACAAGCGTCTGCAGTCATCTGGCAAAGAAGCTTATCCTTTTTACCTCCGCCTAAAATATTTATACGCTTATATTCTTTATTTCCAAGTCTGTTAAGGGTATTAAAGGTATACTTATATTTCATCGCAAGGCTCTGATAAATACAACGCATTATCTCCCCTCTTGTTTGCGGTACATACTGCCCTGTTTGCTCACAGAACTTCTGAACACGTTTAGGCAAATTTCCTGCCGTTTCAAACAATGGATTATCAACATCTATAAAGCACTTAAACGGTTCGCTTTCAAGCGCTTCCTTTTCGAGAGTATCAAAGCCTACCTCTGTTCCCTCTCTGCGCCACTGACGGCGGGATTCCTGTATAAGCCAAAGTCCCATAATATTTTTGAGGAAACGAATGGTGTTATCAAAACCGCCCTCATTTGTAAAGTTGGCATCAGCGGCTTCATCGGTTAAAATAGGAGTTCGGCTTTCAATACCGAAAAGACTCCATGTTCCACAGCTTATGTATACAAAATCATCGGTAAGTGACGGGGTTGCGGCAACGGCAGAAGCGGTATCATGCGTTGCAACTGCAATTACAGGCACTTTTTTGTAGCCAAGCTCTTCACATATATCATCAGAAAGCTGACCGTAAACACTGCCTGCAGGAATAACAGGTGCAAAAATATCTTTAGGTAATCCTAATTTTTCTATAAGCTCAAAATTCCAATTTGCAGTATTGGGGTTAAACAAATTTGTGGTTGAAGCTATACTTGCTTCGGCTTTCATTTCGCCTGTAAGCATAAACGCAAAAAGGTCGGGAATTAAGAGCATTTTTTCGGCACGCTCTAAAATTTCCGGCTCATTAAGCTTTAACGCCATTAACTGATAAAGGGTATTTATACGCAGGCACTGTGTACCCGTCATACGGTATATTTCATCACGCGGTACTATCTCAAAAACCTTTTCCATAATACCTTCTGTGCGTTTATCACGATAATGAACAGGGTTTGAAAGCAGATTTCCGTTTTTATCCAAAAGCCCGAAATCAACACCCCAGGTATCAATACCGATAGCATCAAATCCGCCGATATTTACAGCCTTTGTTATACCTGTTTTAATCTCAAAAAACAAACGCAAAATATCCCAATACATAGTTCCTCTAACCATAACAGGGTCATTGGAAAAGCGATGGATTTCCTCCATTTGTATCTTGCCGTTTTCTAAAGTTGCAAGCATTGCTCTGCCGCTTGAAGCGCCAAAATCAAAAGAAAGTATTCTTTTCATTACAGATACCTCCGCATAATTTTCTCTGAATATAATAACAAAAACGCAAGCCCATTTCTATGTCTATGCTTCACATAAAATAGGACGAAATTTAATTACCCTTTAAAGAAAACATAAGCTTGAGCCATTTGCGGACATCATCAAGCCATACTCTATTGCGGCTGATTTTTTGCGGAAGCTCATTATTAGACTGCTCATCGGCAGTACCGAGACCGTGCGCGCCAAAGGGATAAATATGCATCTCAAACGGAATTTTATTAGCAGAAAGAGCCGCAGCATACATAAGGCTGTTTTCAACAGGAACACAGGTATCAGGCGCAGTATGCCAGATAAACGCAGGCGGAGTATCATCGCTTACAAGGCGCTCACAGGAGAATTTTTCTGCTACCGATTCATCAACCTTTTTACCCGAAACATTTTCGAAAGAACCGAGATGCGCATATTTTTCATTTGAAGTGATAACTGGATAGCACAAAACGGAGGCATCCACACGCTTACTTTCAGGGAAAACCTCACGCACTTCAGGGAAGTTATATGCGTTAGAATAATGCGCCGCCAAGTGACCGCCGGCAGAAAATCCCATAATGGCAATACGGCTTGTATCACAATTCCATTCATCGGCATTCTGATAAATAAGCTCCATAACAGCGGCAACCTCACGAAGCTGTGTTGGTAAGTGATGAAGACGTACAGACTACTTCATAACAAATACATTAT
>JAZSKL010000183.1:0-6634 GCA_045534855.1 Acutalibacteraceae bacterium | reverse complement strand
ACACCTTTAGAGGAAACAATGGGTGCATTAAGCAGTGCTGTTTCGAGCGGAAAGGCTTTATATGTAGGTCTTTCAAACTATGACGGCGAACGCTTATCGCAGTCTACAGAAATTTTAACAAAGCTTAACTGCCCATTTATTATCAACCAAAACCGTTATTCAATTTTTGACAGAACAATAGAAAATAACGGATTAAAACAGGCTTCTTTCAAGCTAAAAAAAGGTATTATAGCATTTAGTCCGTTAGAGCAAGGTATGCTTTCCGACCGCTATTTAAACGGTATTCCGAGTGACAGCCGAATTAAAACAGACGGAAGATTTTTAACCGAGCGCTCACTTACCGAAAAAAGGCTTTCACAAATCAAAGCACTCAACGAATTAGCTCAAGAACGCGAACAAACCCTTGCAGCTATGGCTCTTAGTTGGATACTTCGTGACGGTATTGTGACAAGCGTTTTAGTTGGCGCTTCAAAGCCTTCTCAAATACTTGATAGCATAAACGCTATCAAAAATACAAGCTTTACACAAGAAGAATTAAACAAAATAGACCAAATTGCTTTAGGATAAATTAAAGTGAATATAACGCATAAAGGTACGATGCAAATACATCGTACCTTTATTTTATTCAATAGTAAGTTCTCTTATCGAGCGAAGCTGATAATCAACATTTTTAAGAAGTTCAGGCTTTTTAAGCGCTACAGCCGCACCCTTAATAACGCTATGCGTTGGGTCATCAAGCAGAAATACCTTTGTTCCGACAAACTCGGAAATAAGCCTATCCATACCGTTAATAAGCGCACCTCCGCCCGTGAGATAAAGCCCGTCCTCAATAATATCAGCAACGAGATCAGGATCAGTACGCGAAAGCACCGAACGTATAGCATTGCAAATAGAAAGAGCCGTTTCATATACAGCTTCATAAACCTCGGAAGAGCTTATCTCAAAGCTTTCGGGAAGTCCCGTAAATACATTTCTGCCCTTTGCAACCATTGCAACCTCAATGGGTCTTTCAACAACTGTTCCGATTTTTTGTTTTATTTGCTCTGCGGTTAAAGGTCCTATTTCAATATTATATTCTTTTCTTATATACCTTGCTATCTGTGCATCAAAATCACCCGATGCGGTTTTATAAGAATCACAAACCGAAATACCGCCCATAGAAATTACAGCTATATCGGTAGTGCCTGCACCTATATCTACAATCAGCGTGCCGTGAGGCTTTGAAAAATCAATGCCCAAACCGAAAGCCACCGCCAAAGGCGCTTCTATTACCGAAATATTTCTTCCGCCGCCCGATTCAACAACATTCGCAAGCGAATGATGCTGAAGCTCCGTAAGACCCGCAGGAAGTGTTGCCATAATCCGAGGACGGACAATACGGTTTGAGAAGGCTTGTTGCATATAGTTTTTTAACATCATTTCGGCAATATCATAATCCGAAATAACGCCATGCTCTATCGGCATTACGCAAAGCAGGCTTTCGGGCGTGCGACCCAAGGTTTGCTTTGCTTTTTCGCCATAATAAACAGGCTCCCAGGTTTCAGCATCAACAGTTACTACACTCGGTTGTTCCAGCACTATCTGCGAGCTTGAAAAAATTACAGTTTTTGAGGAACCTAAATCAATTCCTATTTCAGTAGCCATTATGTTTCTCCTAAATTAAGTATAATTTGATTATAATATAAAAACGCTCTTTTTTCAACCGTCAACAAGCATAAATTCAAGATTTTCAGCATAATCGCTTATCTTATAATTGGGGGCGGTAATCAGTGCCGTAACGCAGTAAACACTTTCGGCACCCGCAAATAAAAGCTGACGCGAGCATTCATCCAATGTGGCTCCCGTTGTTAAAATATCATCAACAAGTAAAATATTCTTATTATCAACACGGCGGTTAAAGCTATATCTTCCCCTGACATTCTTGTATCGTTCCTTCTGGGAAAGGGTATGCTGTTTTCTTCCTCCCCTTTTACGGAAAAGAACATCGCTGTATACAGGAATGTTCAACAATTCCCCTATCTGCTCCGCTAAAAGACCTGCATGGTCAAATCCTTTATAACGGATTGTATTATGAGCTGTCGGTACATAGCAAACAGCGTCAAAATCCCTATCCGATAATTCACGTTTTACACATTGTACCATTTTTGCTGCGAAATACCGTGAATATTGCTTTTTGAGAAAAAGTTTATAATTATAAAGCGCCTTTTGAGCAAGACCGGCATTATAAAAAGGAGCAACTACACCTTCAAAATGATAAACATTATATTTACAACGGCAAAATTGCTTTTCAAACCCGCAAACCTTACAGCGTTTATTTGGATTTACCCGTTCAATATGGTGATGACACAATTCGCAAAGCGTTTTACCCTCCGGTAAAAGTCTGCCGCAACATATACATTTGTTGGGATATAAAGCAAGCTTTATCGGCTCAATAATTATAGAATGCAGGCGAACTACAGCCGTTTTAATCTTTGTTTTCAGCATCATAAAAAGTTTTGAAGCATGGTATAGCGCAACATTTTACGGTTATTTTCAACCATTTCATATAATACGCCCTCTTGTCCCACAATTATAAGCATTTTTTTAGCCCTTGTAACACCGGTATAAAGCAGATTTCTGTACCTTAACTGTGCAGGAACATCAAAGAGCGGGATTATAACGCAATCAAATTCACTGCCCTGACTTTTATGAACCGTAACGGCATACGCAAGCTCCAGCTCCCCTATTTCCTCACCATAATAAGTTACAACGCGGTCATCAAACCGAACCTTTACAAATCCCGAACGCTTATCGGCATCACAAACATATCCAACATCGCCGTTAAAAACGCCCATTCCGCTTTCTCCGTTATCCTTTTCCCAAACTATATCATAATTATTCTTAATCTGCATAACCTTATCGCCTTTTCGTATAAATACACCCTTATACGAAAATGACGGCTCATCACCCTTTTGCGGATTAAGGCAGGCTTGCAAAAGATTATTAAGGTTAAGCGTTCCGCAATCCGCCTTTCTGGATGGGCAAAGCACCTGTATATCACGCAACGGATCGAAGTTGTAGGCTTTTGGCAAACGCTCGCAGCAAAGCTCTAAAACGGTATTACAAACATCATTTGAGTCGGTTCGGTGCATCATAAAAAAGTCTTTGCCTTTATTTGAAAGGTCAATAGGAGTTTCATTTATAATAGCGTGGGCGTTAGTAACTATTTTGCTTTGCCCCGCCTGACGAAATACCTTTTTAAGCGCTATAGAAGGAAATGCCTTTGATGCAAGCAAATCACCGAGAACATTTCCTGCTGAAACACTTGGAAGCTGGTCAACATCCCCAACTAGAATAATCCTGCAAGAAAGTCTTAATGCACGAAGAAGATTATCAAAAAGAAGCGAATCTATCATAGATGCTTCGTCAACAACTATTACATCACATTCAAGCGGATTTTTTTCATTTCTGCAAAATTCCTTTTTTTCATTTGCGCCCCAGTTAACCTCGAGCAATCGGTGCAAGGTTTTAGCCTCTCTGCCCGTTAGCTCTGTCATACGTTTTGCGGCACGCCCTGTAGGCGCCGCAAGTTCTATTACGGCATCGCGGTTTTCAAGAAGTTCAATAATAGCATTAAGTGTTGTAGTTTTTCCTGTACCGGGTCCTCCCGTTAAAATTAAAATACCGCTATCAAAAGCCTGTTTAATAGCCTTACGCTGCAAGCTTTCAAACTTGATCCCAAGCTTATTTTCAACATAATCTATTTCAAGATCATCAACACTTATCATTTTACTGATATTGCGTTTAACTGCTCCCAATCTTGCGGCAATATGCTCCTCTGCAGCATAATAATCCGGCAAAGCCAAAAATTCAGTATTTCCTATTTGTAATGAAGAAATTACAAAACGAGAAATCAGGCGGTCACACATATCGTTTATACGCAGTTCATCGCTTTCAAGCAGTCTTACCGCCACCGCAACAAGTTTATATCTTGGAAGACAGGTATGACCGTTCAAAAGATTTTTACGCAAAATATATTCAATTCCTGCCGAAAGGCGCATTTCATTATCGGGAGAAATTTCGAAATCGGCTGCAATCTGTTCTGCACGCTCAAAGCCAAAATCTATTTCCTCACAGCAAAGTATATATGGATTATTCTTTATTTTTTCAACGGCATCAGAGCCTAATGTACGGTATATTTTAAGGCAGGTATCGGGTGAAACGCTGTAAGGTGCTAATAAGAGCATTATATCCCTTACCCCAAACTGTTTTTCATATTCCTTTGAAATTGCATAAGCCTTTTCCAAAGAAATCCCCTTAATAGAAGCAAGCTCTGCAGGATGATTCTGAATAATATCAAGCGTATCATCGCCGAATTTTTCAACTATACGACCTGCGGTTGTAGGTCCAACCCCTTTAATTACACCTGATGACAAATAACGCAAAATAGCAGCCGCAGTTTGCGGAGCTGTTCGCTCAAATGAATGCACCTGAAATTGCCTTCCGTAACTTGGATGCATTATATAATTACCGCTAAAAACACCGGCTTCCCCCTCATTTAAAAAGGGTAATACACCAACTATAACCGTTTTTTCCTTACCGTTTTTAAGGTTTGCAACAGTATATCCGTTTTGTTCATTACGGTATGTTATACGATCCAATGTGCCTTTTAAAGTTTCTAATTCCTCAATTTTCTCATCCATAGGCTTTATGCAATTCACCTCACTTGTCCGAAGATTTTTCTGTAATAAGAATTATATCATACTGTTTTGCCGTTTTTACACATTCATCATAGGTTTCTTCTGACGCACCGTTATAAAGAGCAATTTTAAAATCCTCATCCGCTCTGTTACCCCAAGAAAACAAATTACCTGCATAATGCAACTGTTTAACAGGGTCATCCTCATCATCTATTAAAGCAAACGAAAAGATTTTTGGTTTTACTGTAGGAGAAATCAAAAACATCCATACCGTATGCAAAACCTCACACAAACCGAGAATTGCCAAAACAGCAATTAAAGAGATTAAAAATAATTTCATTATGCAAAGCACCCCCTATTCGGATTTTATGCCGAAAGGTGAAGCTTTGACACAACAAAGCAGCAAGCACTTAATTGAGCTTACTGCTTTTTGTTGTTAAATTATTTGTTTGCGGTAAAGTTTTTACGACTTTCCTCGTAATTTATCACAACCGTTATAGGTTCAATTTTTTTAGTTGTTTTTACTCCATCGGGCAAACTTGCTTCACATTCAAATTTGTTTTTAATGCGGCTAACCTTATTCCAATCTATAGGAGTAAGGAAAATTTCATTAGGAGGATCGGAAGAAAATACAGTAATTTTATCACCCGATTTAATTTCATAAACAACTAAATCAGCCGTTGCTCCCTTTGGAAGGTTTATAAATGTTGGAGTAATCGAAACCTGCGTTTCTTTATATACAGGCTGCGTTATGGTAACATCTGAAAGCTTAACGCTCAAGGTAAGTTGATTATTCTTAACAGCATTACCCGAAGCATCATAAACCGCACCGTCATTAGCATAGGTGTAAATCACATTACCTGCTTCATCATACAAAACAATGGCAGCCGGATATACCGCGGTTTTATCTAACTTTTTATTTTCATTACCCTGTGCTACCGCACCTACGGTTTTAATTTGATTTATTATGGCACGAGGACCTGTAATTTCAACTCTGCCATGCTCGGTTTTGGTAAGCACCGGTGTATCAGCAACATAGCCCTCTTGTACATTTACCTTTGAAACCGCAGGCTTAACGGAAAATTCCTTTGTATCTATATAGTCAAAGGTTACATCAATAGTTGACGGAGTTACCGAAACAAAGGTATAACCGCTTTTGGAGCTATTGCTTACACCGTTTACTTTAAGGCTGTAGGTACCTGCGGCAGTTACACTGTCAAGCGAAGCAACAAGAATAAAATCTTCGGAAGAAAGTGAACTTACAAGATAGTTAGGTCCACTTACCTCAACCGAAAAGCTGTTTTGAGAAAAATCCGAAACAATATTAAGCTTTTCCTCTGTTAAAAACGCATTATCGCTAATCGGAACCGTAACGGTTAAGTTGGTAAATGTTTTTGTTCTTATCGGGTTTTGAATAATTGTGATAATCAACCAGAAAACAAACGCGAAAAGAATTGAAAAAATAACCGTAAAACGTTTATTGTGAAGCAATTTACTAAAAGAAAATCTAAAAGGAAGACTATGACTCATATTTAGTTATCCTCCTTTTTAACATCGTATTTTTTGAAAGGGTTAATACGTTTTATTGCCTTAACAACCGCCTTCTCCTGCGTTTCAAACTGAGAATCTATCATAAGCCTTCTAAGCTCAGCGCAAGCAGAAGCCGCATTATAGTTACGCTTAATCTGACCGTCACAAACAATAGAAATAATACCTGTTTCTTCCGATACGATAAGAACTATTGCATCGGAGTTTTCAGTCATACCGATACCTGCACGGTGACGAGTGCCTAATGTTGCAGAAAGCTCCTGACGCTGTGTAAGAGGCAAAATACAGCCAGCAGCATACAATCTGCCGCCGCGTACAATCAAAGCACCATCATGCAACGGAGATTTCGGGAAAAATATATTATTTGTCATAGAAACGGAAGCAACTGCATCAATAACCGTTCCCGT
>JAZSKL010000126.1:0-3818 GCA_045534855.1 Acutalibacteraceae bacterium | reverse complement strand
AGGCTGTTCATCATCGAAGCTTCCTGTATACGCACCCTTTACGCAGTACTCCACTTCTTCATCAGAAAAATCATATACAAACAAACATAATACATACTTTGCGCAACCTATGAAGTCCATCTTTGACATTTCATTAAAATCACACTCATTGAATTTCGGAAAGTTTTCGGGTACGAACAAACCGCCCTCTACCGAAATACCCTGTGCAATAGCACCTGCTGCCGTAACACGTGCAGACTTATCTCTTGTACTTATATATGCCATATAGAAACCTCCTGTAAGGCTAATAAATTTAAGGACAAACCTAATCTATTATATTGTATAACAAAAAACTTCATTTGTCAAAGACAAACGAAGCATTTTTTCGAATTATTATAAAAAATTTTCTCAATCAGGCTATTTTTAAGTCCTTTTTTAAGCAAAAACTCTGCTAAAGCAGGGATTTTTGACGGATTATCAATCCTTGCATCCATTTTAGCCCCGTCAAAATCCGAGCCAAAAGCTATATTTTCCTCAAGACCCAATTTTAAAAGATGCGAAATATTTGCATATATCCCCTCAAAAACATCGCAACCTAAAAATTCGGGATAACAGCAAATCCCTATAATCCCCGATTTTTCAGCTATGGCTTTAAGCTGTTCATCGCTTAAATTTCGCGGATGTTGAAAAACGGCTTTACAATTACTATGAGTTGCTATAGGGTATTCTGCAATTTTCACTGCATCAAAAAAGCCTTGCTCGTTAATATGAGACAAATCACAAAGCATTCTAAGTCGGTTCATTTCCCTTATTACATCCTGACCGAAAGAGGTTAGTCCGCCGCTCTCATAACAGCCTGATGCAATACGGTTTTTACCGTTCCAAGTAAGAGTTAAAGCACAAATGCCGTCTTTTTTAAGTTCTGATAGCCTACTGATATCATCCTCAATAACGGCACCGCCCTCAACCGTAAAATATGGAACAAGGTTTCCGGGAACATTTTTAAGCTTTTTCTTAAAATCATTTAAAACGCTTTTATAATATTCAAACGGTGCTTCATTATCGTCCTTTACAAAAACCGCAAAGCATTGGCACCATTCTTCAAAGCATTCTGCAAATGCCGGAGATACCGCTGTTTTTTCTCCGTCAAACAGCAACCCGTTTTCATGGCAAACATAAGGCGTATCGCAGTGCAAATCAAAAAACTTCAACCCATTCACCCGCTAAAAAGCATTTTCTATATAATTAAGACTCCACTTTTCACCGTCTTCTGATTTTGTTACAGTAACCTCCGCTACATCAAAACGCGGTATAAGGTCAATATGCAACCGCTTCAAAAAGCTCATACCTGTTTTATAAACACGAAACTGCTTATTACGGTCAACCGCCTCCACACCGCTTACAATAGCACCCTCACTTCGCGTTTTAACCTCTACAAAAACAAGATATGTATTATTTTCGGCAATAATGTCTATTTCGCCAAAACGCTCCCTGTAATTACGCTTTACAATTATATAACCGTTTTGCTTGAGATAACGGGCAACACGGTCTTCACCCTCGCGTCCTAAACTTATCTTTTTTTCGTATTTTTCATCAAAGCACATTTTTTAAAAAAGAAAGGCGGTGAACAGGTGTCGGCCCATATTCCTTTATTGCAGCATAATGCGCCGCTGTACCGTAACCCTTATGGTTTTTAAATCCATATTCAGGGTATTTGCTGTCATATTCAAGCAGCAGTCTGTCTCTTGTAACCTTTGCAAGAATCGAAGCTGCCGCAATAGATGCCGATTTAGCATCACCCTTTACTACGGTTTCGCAAGGTATCTTTATTTCCTTTGGAACACGGTTACCGTCAACAAGTGCGTAATCTGCCGATATTTTTAAAGACTCTATTGCGCGGTTCATAGCAAGAAAGGTTGCATTAAGAATATTATACTGCTCTATTTCCTCCAAAGTGCCGTAGCAAACAGAATAAGCCAAAGCCTTTGAAATTATTATATCATATAGAGCTTCTCGCTTTTTTTCGCTTAACTTTTTAGAATCATTAAGCCCCTCTATTTCGCAATCTTCAGGTAAAATAACTGCGGCTGCGCAAACAGGACCTGCCAACGGTCCACGTCCCGCTTCATCAACACCGCAAACATACTTGAATCCTTTATAATAAGCATTTTTTTCAATTTCAAAATCAGGCATTTTCCTCCGCCCTTTCAAGCGTAATACGACCTATTTTACAATTACGGTATTCCTCTAAAATCATATTTGCCGCACGCTCGGTATCGGTTTCTCCTCCACGGATTACCATACCTCTCTTTTTACCGATACGGCAAAGCAGGTCATAGGAATCCTCATCAAACTCATCTATACCGTAACGGCTTTTAAGCCTTTTGGGATAATCGCGCGCTAGCAGTTCCAAAAGACGCATAGCAAGCCATTCAACATCCACAACACGGTCACTTACAGCACCTGTAAATGCGAGTCTCTCACCTACTATTTTATCATCAAATTTAGGCCACAAAACACCGGGAGTATCCAAAAGCTCAAGCTGACGGTCAACAGTAAACCACTGATTACCGCGCGTAACACCCGGACGGTTTTCAACCTTTGCACGGCTGTTACCTGCAATACGGTTAATAAATGACGATTTTCCAACATTTGGAATACCAACCGTCATAACACGAAGCGGTTTGCCAACCATACCCTTTTCAGCATAAGAACGCAATTTATCCGAAAGCAGATTTTTAACCGCATCCTTAAAATTGTTAAGACCCTTACCGCTTCTGCAATCAACTGCAATTGCAGGTATTTTTTTAGAGGCATAGTAAGAAATCCATTCATTGGTTGCCTTTTCATCTGCCATATCGCACTTATTAAGCAAAATAAGATGCGGTTTATCTGCAATAATACCTGCCAGGTCGGGATTGCGACTGCTGACAGGTATTCTGGCATCAACTATTTCGGCAACCGCATCAATAATCTTCAATTGTGCCTCGATCTGACGACGTGTTTTCGTCATATGACCGGGAAACCATTGAATATTCTGCGCGTCACTCATTTATTTAAACCTCCTGATGTTTCAAAGGGGTATATTCTGAACAATACATGACCTAAAATATAATCGGTATTTATAAGACCGTTCTGACCGATATTCTTTGAACGGCTGTCTAAAGAGTTAGGTCTGTTATCACCCAAAACAAAAACATAGCCCTGCGGAACATATAATGGGAACTGAACCCCATCATTTTTGGCTTGTGTTATGCCCTGACTGCTTAAATACGGTTCTTTAAGCTTATAATCGTTAACATAAACATAACCGTCACGAATATCAACCGTTTGACCGCCAACCGCGATAACACGCTTAATTATGGGCAAATCGCTTTCGGTTTCACCCTCTATCGTATTACGCTGATTACGGGAAATAACTACAATATCACCTATTTGAGGAACATAATTAAGGTTTGAAATAACAACCTTTTCATTTTCGTGAAGCGTATCCACCATTGAATCGCCCTTTATTGTAGCAATACGGAAGAAGAAGCTGAATATAAGTACAACAGCAACCATTGCCGCAACCAAAACATCAAGCCACTCAAATACCTCTTTTACCAACTTGCGTTTCTTTTTGGCTGCTTCCTTTTCAGCTTTTTTTATATCCTCATCCGAAGCTACAGTACTCTCTTCGGAACTATTTTCAACCTGTATATTATCCAAAGCAGTTTTCTCTGCTTCGGTTTGTACATTTTCCAAATTATTCTCTTCCGTAACAAACACCTCCCATAAAGGCAAAGAGGGACAAGATGCACCATCCTGTCCCCCTCACATTCAAAATGATTAACCGATAA
>JAZSKL010000291.1:0-6048 GCA_045534855.1 Acutalibacteraceae bacterium | reverse complement strand
TCTTTCAAAGGGTGATGATGCTAAAAAAATGCCTAAAGCCGATACACTTTATATAGATATAGGCGCAAAAGACAAGGAAGAAGCATTAAAATATGTAAGCCTTGGCGACCGCGCAGTGATGATAAGCGAATGGGCCCAAGCAGATAGTAAAATTCTTTCAAAGGCTCTTGATGACCGCGTTGGCTGTGCGGTTCTTATAAAGCTTTTAAAGGAAGAAAGTGAGTATGATTTCTGTGCCTCTTTTTCAACAGGTGAGGAGGTAGGACTTCGCGGCGCGCGTGTTGCGGCATACAGCCTGAATCCCGATTCCGCTATTGTTTTAGAGGGTACTACCGCCGCCGATATAGCAGGTGTTGAGGGGCAGGATAGGGTTTGCGTGCTGTCAAACGGTGTTGCGGTTTCGTTTATGGACCGCTCAACTGTTTATGACCGCGGTTATTACAACGCGGCTCTTTCGAGCGGAATCTTATGCCAGGTAAAAACAGCTGTTTCGGGCGGTAACGATTCGGGCGCTATCCATTTAAGCCGTGAGGGTGTAAGAATGATTGCGCTGTCGGTACCTTGCCGTTATATTCATTCGGCTTCTTCGGTTGCTGATAAAGCCGATATTACAGCTATGTATAACCTTGCAAAATATATGATAAACGGTATTTGCGGCGGTGAGATAAAGTGATACGCTTAACCGATTATATACCCGAGGTTAAAGCTGTTAGTGCTGAATGGGTTAAAATCCGCTGTACCTTTGAATGTTATCCTGATAATGCGCTCTTTTGGGTGCAGGATGAGGATAAGGCGCTTATTTCTATGACAGACGGTAATATGGTTATATATAATAACGGTGCCGATTCGGAGGAGCTTTCGGAGTTTGTAAATGTAATATCTCCGTGCTGTGTTTTTTCGGATTTAGAGACCTTGAGGGCTATTGGCCGTATTCCGGACGAGCCTTCTTTGGTGATGGTAAGAAAGGCGGATGTTGAGGAAGCCTTGCAATCTGATGCTTTTTCAAGCCGACAGCTTTATGATATGCTTGATGTTGAGGGCTTGAGTTTGCCGGAGTATCAGTATTTTGCGGTTGATATTTGCCGCAGACTTAACCATAATTTAGCGCAGTATTTTGCTAAAAGTGAGCACTGCGCCGCAATTTCTCTGCATACGGGTGATTACTGTATTATGAACGGTATTGCAAGCCGTAAAAAGGGTGGAGGAACGATTGCAATGAACGGAATTTTGGGACTTAATAAGGGCAGAACCTTTATTGCCTGTTGCCGACCTTCCGTTAAAGGATTTTATGAAAAAAACGGCTTTTATTTAGCTTATGAAGCCGGATATTGGGTGAAAAATAAATGAATTTTTTTAAGATTGATGAAAAATTAGAAAAGCTTGACAGTGTTGTAATGAAAAAGGTGGAAGCACAGTTTCAATATATCGATTCAATAACCGAATATAATCAGCAAAAGGTGCTTTCTTCCTTTATTAAAAATAAGGTAAGTGCTGTTCATCTCGGTGTTTCTACAGGCTACGGCTATGACGACCCGGGACGTGATACTTTAGAAAAAATTATGGCAGAATGTATGGGAGCGGAGGATTCTCTTATCCGTCACAGCTTTGCTTCGGGTACTCATACCTTAACGGTTGCTCTTTTCGGTATTTTAAGACCGGGGGATAAGGTTCTTGTGCTTACCGGCAGACCTTATGATACAATTACAGGTGTTTTCGGGATAGACGGTGAATCGGACGGTTCTCTTCGCGATTTCGGAGTTGAATACCACGAAATACCACTTCTTGAGGATGGCACGCCCGATATTAACTCAATTCGTTCAGAGCTTGCTTGGAATAATTATAAAATGGCTTATATTCAGCGTTCACGCGGTTACAGCCTGCGCCCGACTCTTACGATAGATAAAATTGAAGAGCTTTGTAAGGCAGTAAAATCTGTTTCGAGAGACACCGTTATTATGGTGGATAACTGCTATGGCGAATTTGTTGAAAAATATGAGCCATGCGATGTCGGAGCGGACCTTTGTGCAGGCTCGCTTATCAAAAATCCCGGTGGCGGTATTGCGCCGACAGGTGGTTACATAGCCGGTAAACGCGAGCTTGTTGAAAAGTGTGCCGCAAGAATGACCTGCCCCGGCGTAGGTCGTGAGGTAGGTGCTACTTTAGGTCTTAACCGCGAGCTTTATCTCGGCTTGTTTTCAGCACCTCATGTTGTTGGAGAGGCACTTAAAACCGCTGTTTACTCTGCGGCACTTTTAGAGGCACTCGGCTATGAGGTAACGCCTAAATATGATGAAAAACGCGGCGATATTATTGAATCGGTTACTTTGGGCTCGGCAGAGGCTATGGTAGCTTTCTGTCAGGGTATGCAAAAGGGTGCGCCGGTTGATTCGTTTGTAACGCCCGAGCCTTGGGATATGCCGGGTTATGATGACCCCGTTATTATGGCGGCAGGTGCATTTACTTTGGGCTCTTCAATTGAGCTTTCGGCAGACGGACCGCTTAGAGAACCTTATGCCGCCTGGATGCAGGGCGGACTTAATTTCCACAGCGCAAAATGCGGTGTGCTTTTGGCAGTTCAAAGTATGATAGATAAGGGTCTTACAAAGGTAAGACCAAAAAGTTTTGATATATAAAGTTTGAGAGGATAAATTTATGGAACGCATTTTTGCAGGCGAAGTATACGATATAGTAGCGCAACCGAACTCAATAGTTTTTTCTTATTGTAAGGAGTCAAAAGAGGATCATGTTGTTGTTGGCTATAAGATGCTTTCGCTTGATAATAATCATATAACCGATGTTGCTAAAAATATATATCAGCTTTCAAAATTCGGCAGTAATTACCGTTCGGTTGCGGCGCTTTGCAATAACTATGTTACTGCTCGCGCGTTGGTTCTTCCTACAACCAAGGTGTTTTTGGTGGAGGATGACGGCTCTGCAACGCTTTTTGATACAGACGGTTCTCCGATTTATAAGGGCGATGTTATTTACCGCGGTAATACTCCATCGGATATTGCGGTTTATAAAAATACTATTTGGGCATGCTATCCGAAGGCTAATGTGCTTTTAAGGTTTAATCTTACAACAATGCGAGAGGAGCTTCGTATAGGCGGCAGCCGTTCTCCGTTTGAGCGTCCTAACGATATTTTTGTTGACGGCGATTATGCAATTATCAGCTCAACAGGCTCAAATAAGCTTATAAAGGTTGAGCTTTCTAATTATTCGGTTGAGGATTATAAGGAGTTTACCGAGCCGGTTTACGGATATGTTAAACTGCAGTCAAAAGAATTTGTGCTTATGGAATCGGGACTGTATGTTTTGTAATATAACAATATTATTTGCATAAAAAACTAATCCCCCTTGTGAAAGGGGGATTTTTTGGCGTAAGACAAGACAGGGGGATTCATTAAAAAATTTTACATAATTATTATGTTTTTTGTTATGAATTCCACCGTCAAAACCTTCGGTTTTGCCACCTCCCTTTAACAAGGGAGGTTAGTTTTTTAGTACAAAAATAAGTTTTTCTGCAAAACAGCAAGCATTTATTATAATTTGTGCCGCAGGTACACCTTACTTATTACCTCTTACTTTTTTATACCGCTTCGGCGATAAGCTTTTTGATTTTTATTAAATCCTTAACATTCACCTTGCCGTCACCGTTTATATCATAAGTCAATGTAAATTTGCCCGAAAGAAGCGAAAAACGGACATTAAAAACATCGTCAGCATCCAATTCACCGTTTCCGTTGGTATCGCCCATAACAATATTTGAGCTTATCGGTGTAACGGTAGCAAAAAAGCCGTATTTTTGAGAACTTCCATCGGATGTAAGGTTAATTTTAACGGTATCGCCCGTAACGGTTATTGTTTCGCCTGCAAGTTCAGTACCGCTGTATTTACCTATGAGATTATCATTTTTATCATAAATATAAATAAAATCGTAATTTTTCTCGGTTTCGGTTTGAGTTGAGAAAGCAACGCTTAAATTATCGGCATCATTCTTTGTAACGGTCCATACTTCGTTTGTGTTACGGTCATAATTATGCTTTGATTCAACAACCTCTGCCGCAATATCACAGCTTACGCATTTGCCGTTTTTATAAATATGGCTTCCACCTGTAATTACAGTAGTTTCTTTATGGTTGCAATCTTTACAAATTCTTATTCTTTCACCGTTTGTCCGGCAGGTTGCAGGGGTGAAATCTATACCGCCGTAATTATGTGCAAGTGTATTTACTGCTCTTTCTTCGGTTTCACCGCATACAGTACATTTTTTTGTTTCAATGCCCTTTTCGGGACAGGTTGGATTTTTAGTCACTTCCCATTCACCAAAAGAGTGTCCTGATGCATTCACATCCCTTTCTTCAAAATATGAACAGAATAAGCATTTTCTTGTTTCAATACCTTTTTCACAGCAGGTTGGGTTTACAGTCTCATTCCATTCGCCAAAGGTATGCCTTGCTGAAATAACTCCTTCCTCTTTTTTACCGCAATATTTACATCTTCTAAATTTAATACCGTCTTCGGTGCAAGTGGGGTCCAAATCAACTTCCCATTCACTAAAAGAATGACCCAGTGCATTTAGATAACGCCATATCTTTCTACCACATACAGAACATTCTCCTACCTCTGTACCTTTTTTGGTACAGGTGGGTTCTATGCTTACTTCCCATTCAGTTATATAATGCCAATTAGCATTGGTAAACTCTGTATTATATGAACGTATATAAATTTTTTTCTTATCATTTTCAGTCCCACAATACCATACATCGGTAAGTCTTGTGCAATTAGAAAACGCAAAAGCACCTATACTTGTAACACTATTAGGTATTGTTATACTCGTAAGGTAACTGCAAGAATAAAACGCATAATCACCTATACTTATTACAGGATAACCGCCCAAGGTTGAGGGGATGGTTACATTACCGCTGATAGAGGTATCTACATCGGTTATTGTTGCCTCTCCGTTTTCTACGGTGTATGTATATTTTCCCGAGGTTAGTGCATTGGCGGATATTGTACCCAAAGGCAACACACCGCACAGTAAGCACAAAGATAGAATAAGCGCCAAAAGTTTTTTAATTTTCATTTATAAAAATCCCCCAAAGCATAATGTTTTTAAAAAAACAAATATTATTTAAGCAAATTATATCATTTGCAAAAATGGAAATCAATATATAATATAATTGCTATTTTAATAAAAACAGAACATACCGTAAGGTTTCGTCTTAAACGGTATGTTCTGTTTTGGCATAATAACATATTTATAAATGAAAATACAAGTTATTAAGGTTTTAGTTTTGCGGAACTGTTATTTCGTCTGCCTGCAGTATAAACAAATTGGGGTCGTTTTCTTCTAAATTGGCGGTTATTGCCGCATGCTGCATAATACTGCGCTCAAACAGGCTTCTTGCAAATCTTGCGTTACCGAAACGCGAAGCATCGCCTCTTGCGTTTTCGAATATCTGATAAACCTTTTCCTCTGCGCCCTCGCCCAAGGACATACCTTGTCCTGCAACAATGTTTTTGAATATGCTCAAAAGCTCTGCCGAGGTATAATCGGGGAACTCTATCTCTCTGCCTATACGGGATTTAAGACCTGTATTTGCGCGGTTGAGGAAATCATGCATTTCTTCGCTGTAGCCTGCAAAAATTACAACAAGGCGGTCGCGGTTGTTTTCCATTTGCTGAATAAGTTCGGCAATACATTCTTCCTTAAAGGTATCCGCTTTGTTGGCTGTATATGGATTGAGTTGGTATGCTTCGTCAATGAAAAGTACGCCGTTATAGGCTTCCTCACATTTTTTAGCAGTTTTCGGAGCGGTATGACCGATATATTCACCTATAAGGTCTTTGCTCGAGCATACAACCAGCTTGTTTTCCTGAATAAAGCCGATGCTGTGCAGAATTTCTGCGGTAAGGCGCGCAACGGTGGTTTTACCTGTACCTGCACTACCTGTAAACATCATATGAAGATTTACGCGGTTTTTGCCGGTTTTTCCTGTTTTTATGTTGAACTTAACAAGGTTGTTAACATCGCGAAGCTGTGCT
>JAZSKL010000143.1:0-8947 GCA_045534855.1 Acutalibacteraceae bacterium | reverse complement strand
TAAAGCAGAGCATACCGATGAGCTTAAAAAGGACGGTTACACCCATTTGAGGGTGGACTATAAGGTTTCGGGTATCGGCTCTAATTCCTGCGGTCCTGAACTTAAATCCAAATACCGTTTGGAAGAAAAGGAAATTAAATTTGATTTCTATATTGAAATTTAAGTGGGTGTAATATATGGAAACGAAAGTTTTATTGGGTAAAAATCAAAGATTTTATAAAGCTAATATGCACTGTCACAGCAATCTGTCTGATGGTAAGCTTACACCTGAAGAATTAAAGGATTTGTATAAAGGCAACGGTTACAGTATTCTTGCAATAACCGACCACGACAGCATCAGAAAGCACTCCTACCTTGATGATGAGGATTTTCTTACAATTACATCTACCGAGATTACAATAAGGGAGAGAAATGTTTCAACAAGTGTTGACAGGCATATGAAGGTTTGCCATTTTAACCTTTATGCTTTAGATCAGGATAATGAGTATAATGTTTGTTATTATTCTGCCGAGGATAAGTATTCTCCGAAAGAGCGTGTTGAGGCAATACTTAAAGAAAACGGCGGCGACTACAAAAGGGTATACGGCGCCGAGCCGATAAACGAGATAATCCGTACCGCTGTGGAAAAAGGTTTTTTGGTTTGCTATAATCATCCTATATGGTCGCTTGAAAATTACAGCCAGTATTCTAAATACGAAAATCTTTGGGCGGTTGAAATTTTTAATACCAGCTCAAATGTAGGTGGCTTATTTGAGTATAATCAGAATGTTTTTGATGATTTTTTGCGTATGGGCAAAAAGCTTTTCCCAATAGCGGCAGACGATAATCATAATGCAAGCACTATATCCGACAGTTTTGGAGGATTCATTATGGTGGATTGCGAAAAGCTTTGTTATTCTGATGTAATGAAGGCTTTGCAGGCAGGCGATTTTTATGCATCTACCGGTCCTTTAATAAATGAGGTTTCTGTTAATGGAAATAAGGTTTATGTTAATTGCTCCGATGCGAAGTTTATTTCGGTAACTACCGGCGGCAGAAGAGCTGATAGGGTTATGGCACCGAAGGATGGTTATGTTACAGAGGCGGAATTTGAAATTAAGCCCGATGATACATATTTCAGATTGCATATTGTTGATGAATACGGAAGAAGAGCAAACACCCCTGCTTATTTTCTGTAAATATTGTGATAAAAAGAAAAATTGAAAAGGAATACAGATATGTTTGATTTTCATTTACACAGCTCGGTTTCATTTGATTCTAAAGGAAATGCACAGGATATGGTAAAAAAGGCGGAAGAGCTTGCTTTAAAGGAAATGTGCTTTACCGACCATTACGATTTTAATGATGACCCTGCAAAACAGCACGATATTTTTACCCTTGAAAGCTATCGTAATGCTTATGATAGTCTTTCGTCCGAAACGGTTAAAATTCGCCGCGGTGTTGAGTTCGGTCTTACCCATTGGAATGAGAAGGAATTAAATGAGCTGTTGGCGGCATATCCGTTTGATTTTGTTATAGGCTCGGTTCATTTCACAGGCGGTTTCGACCCTTATTATCCCGAGTTCTGGACGGTAAACGGTTTAGAGGAGGGTTTTGAAAAGTATCTGCTTCAAACCCTCAAGTGCGTAAAATATCACAAGAATTTTGATGTTTTAGGTCATCTCAATTATGTTTGCAAATCAGAGCATAACCCAACGAAGCAACCGCTTTATTATAAGGATTACAGCGATATTTGCGATGAAATAATGAAAATCCTTGCCGAAAACGGAAAGGGTATGGAAATAAACACAAGCGGAAAGGACAGGGTAGGCGAATTTTTACCGTCCTATGAGTTTTTAAAGCGATTCCGTGAGCTTGGCGGTGAAATTATAACCGTAGGCTCTGATTCTCACGATGATACTCGTGTAGGTCAGTATATAGGCGATGCTTTGGAAATTGTAAAGGATATTTTCGGCTATGTTTGTACCTTTGAAAACCGCAAGCCGATTTATCATAAGCTTTGATTTTCGGTAGAACTCCAAAATATCGTAACAGGTAATAAATCAAATACTTTAAAATTAAAAACACGTGAAAAAGCTTATATCTTTGCTTTTTCACGTGTTTTTTGCTGATGAGCAATTCCGCCGCAGCGGTAGGCTCCACTTGTCAGGGGAGCTGGCAAAACCAAAGGTTTTGACTGATTTGTACTTCTTGTTTTAATGGGATTTTTACTTATTTATGAAAACTGTAATCGTTTAAAAGAACCATTCTTACAATAAGCATATCGCTTGAAGAAACATCCGAATCCTTATTGATGTCATAAAGGCTGTCGGTGTTGTTTTCGGCAAGCTTTTTCTTTATTCTTACAAGGTCTTTTACATTGGTTGCATTATCGCCGTTTACATTACATACCTTATTATAATAGAACTTCTTGTCGAAAACGGTCGGTTCTTCGTCAAGGTTGTCAAGTATTGTATCACCGTCAAAATCTACGAATGAATTACTGCCGAAAAGCGGAGTAATAAGCGTGAAATTGTTGCCTTGATGATCGAAAAGTTTTTTAACGGAAATTTTGTTTTCGAACGCAACACCCTCCGTACTTGTGTTTTTGATGATAACAGTGTCAACATTGTAAATATTTGTGATTTGCGCGGTATCACCTGAAAAAATGATTGTTCCCGATTCGGGGTTAAATCCACCGTGACTCGAATTGAGATTTCCCGTTATATCCAAAACACCATGGTCGGCAATTTGGAAGTAAACTGTACTGCTGATTGAGGAATTAGTGCCTATGTTGCCTTTTACGGTAAGATTACCGTCTATTTGAAGTGTTGCATAATCCGATATGGTAATATCACCGTCAACAAAAGAGCTTTTTTCTTTTGGAATTATCAGTTTGGCTTCTCTTCCAATGGTAATATCGGCGGTTATATTTTGCTCAAGATTAAAAACAGTCTCTCGTCCTATTTCGATAAGCTTGTAATCTGAAATATCATCCAAAGAAGCGTTTTCGCCGTGGATTACGGTATAATAATAATCATCGTTATCAATATTGTAACCGTTTAAAGCAAAGTGTCCGCTTACATAAACATCGGTTAAATATTTAACCCCCTCTTTGTTTGTAACGGTAAGATTATGTGCTGATAAATTTTGAATTTGCTGTTGCTTGTCTCCTGCAAAAATAACAGTTCCGCCGGTTATGTTACATTCGTCTATGTCATCGGCGATAAAATCGCCTAAAAGCGTAAGAGTTGCACTACTTTCACTCATATTAAGAAAAGTTTTATTTGTAAATGATGTGTTCCAACCAATTTCCAGCTTTTCAGTTACTGTTAAATTACCGTTAATATTAAAATTGGAATGAGAACCTAATACAAACTCACCGTTGATAACAGCGTTTGTACCATACGGAACGGAAACTGTTATGCCGGCAACAGTATGAATGATACCTGTGATATTATGCTTTATATCCCAATCGGTATAAATATGTAGCTCTTTATAATCTGAAATTGAGTCAATAGTAGCATCCGAGGATATGATTTTGGTGTAATTTCCGTTTGTTTCAAGCGGATTTCCGCAAAGATAATAACTTCCGCTAACCTCAATATCATTTGAGTATTGTATACCGTTTTTGTTTTTTACGATTAAGCTTATATCTTTTGGGATTATATCGGTTTTAAACAGTTGATAGGTTTCATCGCCATCTAAAATAATTGTTCCCGAAGCAGTATCTTCAAGTGAGTTGTGTAAAGTAAAATCTCCTTCCACATAAAGCTTTGCATCAGCGCTATTCATAGTCAGCACAAAGGCGTCAAGCAAACCGTCAACATCCAAATTTCCGTTAAGCGTAAGGTAGTCAACATATAAACAGCCGTTTATGTTAAGCGTGCCGTCAATCTGCATATAGGCATTTCCCGAAAGCAATGTGTCGGTAATATAAACATCACCTAAAACAGTAATTGTGTCATCCTTGTTTACGCGTACCCTTGAGTCGGTTACAAAATTTGTCATATACAAATTGCCGTTCCATGTATTATCGGTACAGTAAATTTTGTTATCCTCAATATCATTAGAGGAGGGGACTAATTCAATATAATATTCGGTATCGTCTTCAACTGTGGTTATCCAACAATCATACCTGTTGCGTATTTCTTTTAATTCTTCATCGGTTTTGCTTTGAATTTCAGCTACGGTTTCGTTGTAAACGCTGTCATAAACATCACATTCGATGCAATCTGCAATACTCTTGTATAATTCCTTTGTTCTGCCTATAACTATTTTTTCGCTCGCAGAGTAGGAAGCGTTTGCTAATGCGCTTACGCTTGTAAGCATCAATTCAAATTCACTTACATCGCCTGCATCAAACTGTTCTGAAAATGAAACAGCTTTTGCAGTGATACAATCTTTAAGCTGTGCCAGATAATCGTTTAGTGCAATTACACGGAATACATCCTCAACATCGGGAATGCCGAAAATTCCGGTGAAAACAATATCTGCACCAAGCTGTGCAACAGCGGTGATAATGTTCATTTTTGTATTGAAAGCTTCATCACTTGAAGAAAGCATCTTTTCAATAACATTAGAGGTTACAATGTTGAGAAGCTTGTTAGTTATGTAATTTCCTATAAAGTAATCGGCAAAGCCATCTGTGAGCTGATTTTTTAAAAGTCCCATACCATTGCGCAAATCGCTGTCTTCGGGGGAGTTGTTGTAAATAGCTTCTATTATTTCCAAACGGGTGTTTTCAATAGCGAGGGCGCCGTATATTCCTGTTAAAAATTCCATAGTATCGGCACCCACTTCAAGAGCCTTGATACCCTCTATTTGCTCAATGAGTGCAACCTCAAGGTTTGCCTGCATACTGTCATCAATATACGGAAGCTTGTACTTCTTTAAAAGCTCGGATAGCTTTGGAATTGCATCTTCGAGAGTATCGTTGCCAAAAAGCTCGTCAAGCTCATCGTATATTTTTTCGCAATTACCTAAACGCTTCAGCATATCATTTAAAGCTTTTGGTAAGTCGCTTTCGTTCTCATAAGCTTCTTTATCTGCTATAATAAGATATTTTGCAAATTCCTCATTAGCACAAGAAAGCGCATCGTTGTAATTGAATTTTGTAACACCGAATAAATCGGTAAAGCCTTTAATTATATATGTAAGATCGGTTAAATTGCTTACTGCCGTTTTAAGGGCAACACCCTCGTATTCAATACTGTCGTAAAACTCGTCTTCTATCTTTTGAAGAGAGGGGAGAATGTTGCTGTAATAGTTATCAAGATAATCCGATTGCTCTAAAAAAGAAGAGTAGGAATAGTAAACATCAGATTTATAAATAGTACGCTCTTGCGTTGATTTGGCTGTACCTTCGGCAAAGGCAAGCGGAGCGGAAGAAATAATTAAGGATAAAGTAATGATAAACGATATAATTCTTTTAAACATAAAAACCTCCGAGACGGATTATTTTAATGGTATTATATCACAGTAAAATACTGTTGTAAACAAACATAAAAATAATATTTTGGTTAAAAATAAAAAATGCTTTACTTTTTGTAATCTTTGTGATATAATCAGTAAGCTACCGTATTCTGCGCTTTTGGCGTCTGCCGCTTTGCGGATCACTCAAGACCTCTGGCTCGGATTACGGCGGACGAATTTTAAAAAGGAGTGAAAATCATGACAGCTGAGAAAAAGCAACAGATCATCGCTGAGTACGCTACTCACGAGGGTGACACAGGTTCTCCCGAGGTTCAGATAGCATTGCTCAACACTCGTATCAACGAGCTTAACGATCACCTTCGCGTTCATCCGAAGGATAACCATTCTCACCGCGGTCTGCTCAAGATGGTAGGTCACCGCAGAAACTTGCTTGCTTACCTTCAGAAAACTGATATTGAGCGTTACCGTTCAATCATCAAGAGACTCGGTATCCGTAAGTAAAACTTTAGAGCAGATCGGTTGCATAAGCATCCGGTCTGCTTTGTTGTTGAAATTGCTGTAACTTACGTGCTTTAGCGGTAAATCGAGTGCCGTAAAAATTTTTCGGCATTGGATTTATTGCTAACCGTAAGTTAAGTGAAAAAAGTAAGAAATTTAAAAAAAGGAGTATTAGTATGTTTGAAAACTACAAGGTTTATGAAACCACTATTGCCGGTCGTCCTTTCAAGTTAGAGACCGGAAAAATGGCACAGCTTGCAAACGCAGCTTTCTTGGCAAGCTACGGTGAAACTACCGTTCTTTGTACCGTAACAGCCTCCGATAAGGCTCGTGAGGGTGTTGATTTCTTCCCGTTATCGGTTGATTATGAGGAAAAGCTTTATTCCGTTGGTCGTTTCCCCGGCTCTTTCCAGCGCCGTGAGGGCAGAGCAAGCGAAAAGGCAATTCTTGCAGGTCGTTGTATTGACCGCCCGATCCGTCCTCTTTTCCCTAAGGATATGCGTAATGATTGCTCGGTAGTTGCTACCGTTATGTCGGTTGACCCCGATTGTTCTCCCGAAGGTACTGCTGCTATCGGTATTTCTGCCGCTATCGCAGTATCCGATATTCCGTGGGATGGCCCGATTTCCAGCACAAACGTAGGTCTTGTTGATGGCGAAATCGTTATCAACCCCACCCTTGAACAGCGTGCTAAAACCGAGCTTACACTTACAGTTTCTTCTACTGCCGATTTGGTTGCTATGATTGAGGCAGGCGGTAATGAAATCGAAGATGACCTTATGTTTGAATGCATTATGGCAGGTCATGAGGTTAACAAAGAGGTAGTTAAGTTTATCAACAGCATCGTTGCTGAAATCGGTAAAGAGAAGTTTAAATTTGAATCCAGCAATCCCGATCCCGAGATTTTGGAAGAAATCGAAAACTTCTGCATCGAGGATGTAAAGAAGGCTCTTGATACTGACGATAAGAATGTTCGCGATGCTGCTCTTCTTCCTGTTTATGATGCTGTTCACGCTAAATTTGATGAGCGTTTCGAGGGCAACGAGGGCAAGATTGATGAGATTATGTATCTCATTCAGAAGCACGTTGTTCGCGCTTGGCTTAAGGACGAGCATAAGCGTGTTGACGGTCGTGGTATTGATGATATCCGTCCGCTTGCTGCCGAGGTTGACTTACTCCCCAGAACCCACGGTTCAGGTATGTTCACCCGCGGTCAGACACAGGTTCTTTCTGTTGCAACACTTGCTCCTGTAAGCGAAGCACAGAAGCTTGACGGTCTTGATGAGGATACAACCAAGCGTTATATCCACCACTATAATTTCCCCTCCTACTCGGTAGGCGAAACCAAGCCTTCACGTGGTCCGGGTCGCCGTGAAATCGGTCACGGTGCTTTGGCTGAACGTGCTTTGGCTCCTGTTATACCGGAGGTTGAGGATTTCCCCTATGCTATCCGCGTAGTTTCCGAGGTTCTTTCATCAAACGGTTCTACTTCACAGGGCTCTATCTGTGGTTCTACCTTGGCTCTTATGGCTGCAGGTGTTCCGATTAAAGCTCCCGTTGCAGGTATTTCCTGCGGTCTTATCACAGGTGATGACGGCGTTTACGGTGACTTTATGACTATGGTAGACATTCAGGGTCTTGAGGACTTCTACGGCGATATGGACTTTAAGGTTGCAGGTACTCATAAGGGTATCACCGCAATCCAGATGGACTTGAAGGTTCACGGTCTTACTCCCGAAATTATTAAGGAAGCTTTTGCTAAAACACGTAAAGCTCGCGAATATATTCTTGATGAGGTTATGCTCAAGGCTATTGCTGAACCTCGCACCGAGCTTTCTAAATACGCTCCCAAGATGCTTACAACCGTTATCAGCCCCGATAAGATTGGTGATGTTATCGGTAAGCAGGGTAAGGTTATTCAGTCTATTCAGGAGCAGTGCGCTTGTGAAATCACTATCGAGGAAGACGGTCACGTATTCGTTGCAGGTCTTGATATTGAAAAGGCTAAACAGGCAGTTTCTATTGTTGAGCTTATTGCTAATGACCCCGAAATCGGCGCTATCTACTCCGGTAAGGTAACCCGTCTTATGACATTCGGTGCTTTTGTTGAAATAGCTCCCGGCAAAGAGGGTCTTGTTCACATTTCCAAGCTTGATGTTAAGCGCGTTGAAAAGGTTGAGGACTGCGTAACTGTTGGTGATGAGGTTATTGTTAAGGTAACCGAAATTGATGACCAAGGCAGAATTAACCTTTCCCGCCGTGACGCATTGGTTGAAATCAACGGCGCCGTTGTTGAGGACGACGCTGACGAGCAAACTGAGCGCAAACCCAAGCGTGACAACCGCAGAGGTTTCAAAAAGCGTGACAATTAATTAAAAGCACCGTTCGGGGTGCTTTTTTAATTCCGAATTAAGCATAATTAAGTTTTTTAACAAAAAATTTCATTATATTAATACAAACAGTAATTTTTATAATGCACGAAGCAAAGTAAATAAAATAAGCAAAACCGTCCATCCGGGTGAACAGATTTCCAAAGGTTACCGTGCTTATAGCCGAAGCGTACGGAAAGTCAAGTCTGCCCGAAAATTTGCTGCCAAAAAGCAAAACCGAATTTAAAATGCAAAAACCGAGCAATGCGCTACCTATTGAAAAGCCCAAAAAGGCTATTTTTTTAGGTTTTGCGGTAATTCGGGCGTAAACTACCAATAAAAGCGAAGGGAAGCTGACCGTTTTTATATACGGCAGCGTTTGAAGATATACCTTTTCAAACGTTGGCCATTTCTTTATTATAATATTTTGTATTTCAAAATCCTTAGCGGTAAATAAAAAGAAAAAAGCTACCGCCAAAACAGAAAATACCACCGAAATCAGTGAAAATTTTAAAAGCGCCGTTTGGCTTTTTCCAGCAAATATAGCCACCGCCAAAACAAAAGGTAAAACAATTAAAATTTTAGGACTTTCTTTCAATAACGTAGCGTTTATAAACTGTATAAATTCCAAAAAGGTATCCCCCGCCGCCCAAAACGAAACCAAA
>JAZSKL010000159.1:0-8069 GCA_045534855.1 Acutalibacteraceae bacterium | reverse complement strand
TTCGGCATAAGGCAAAAGTGTTTCATCGGGTAAAGCATATATTATATCTTCATCCATATAAATTCCGTTAGCGTTTTTTACAATGTTACCGCACATTTCGGCATATAACAGCTCCGCATTTTCATTTATGTACCAAAGTCCCTCGGATAAACGCATCGAACAACAGAATTGAGCTTCGTATGTTCGGGCTTGAAGATGATCCCATGGGCTTTCATCCGTTATAAGCGTATCAGTTCCTGCACCTCCGTTGTCTCTTTGTAAGGTTGAGAAACCGTTATGATAAATTCTTGCGGCAGTTTTTCTGTAATCCTCATTATTGGTTACTTTATATAACTCCAAAGCGAGCATAAGCGAGTCAACAACAGCGCAAGGCTCTGTCCAACTGTCAGGACGTCTCCACCAGTTAAGATTTTGGTAGGTATAGGTCATACCGCCGCCGTTAACATATAAATCGTATATTTCTTTTGCGCCGTTTATATATTTTTCCTCTGCTGTAACCAAATACATACGCATCATTCCGCGTGCGGCAGTTAATGTACAGTGAGTTTGTACGCGAAGTCCTTTCTTATCAATAGAAAGGTATACGTCTATCATTTCATCAAGCAGTTCCTTAACCGATGGGTCTTTGGTGATTTTATATACATGGGAGAGCCCATCAACGCTCATAAAAGCGCATCCGATATCGCTGGATAAAAGCCAATTGTTGCAGTAACCTATTTCGTTTCCGCTTACACCGCCTTCATCCTTTTCCGAACGGTCTATAGGATAGGTGTTATAACGGCCTTTTGTTGGCATAAAGAGATTTTCTGTTATATTTTTAATAACCTCAAGTGCATATTCGCTGGCGAATTGTTCGTAATATTCGCAAAGACCTCTTAAAAGCCAGGAATGACCCGATAGCTGTTGTTCAACGATAACATCTGTACGGGTAGTGCCTAAATAACCTTTTTCGTTAAGTTGAGAGGGAAGCTTTTCAAGCATTTGATCCATACAGGGTATTTTTTTACCGCTTATTTTATAGTGGGAAACAAAACTTAATAATGCTCTTCCTTCTTTGTCTGCAGGCCAATCATAAGCACTTGGGGCAAAAACCTCATTTATCTGGTAGTAAGAGGAATCTGCAAGCCTGTTAAAATTCAGAGAGATGCGAGTGTTTAATTCATTTTCACATATATGCTTTATCATATCGTACCTCCGAGGTTTGTTTTTTACTTGTTATAACATAGATTGTTTTATAATGCAATATACACCTGATAAAAATGTTTAAATATTTGTATAATTTGCTTGATTTTTGGTATACAATTATTTTTATACATATTAAAATAATAATGACTAATTATATTAAGATTTTAGAAATTTTTTAGAAAATATAGATTTATTAGGTTAGGAGATAGGTTATGTTTGCAATAAAACCGCCCTTTTTAGGAGTTGCATACTATCCCGAGGATTGGGATATATCTGAAATAGATAAAGATATTGAAAAAATGCTCGATATTGGCATAAATGTTGCCAGAATAGGTGAATTCGCTTGGCGTAAAATGGAACCGAGAGACGGCGAATTTGATTTTACTTGGTTGCATAACGTTGTAGACAAATTAAAGAATGCAGGTCTTGGAGTTGTTATGGGTACTCCTACGGCTGTACCTCCTATCTGGCTTACCCAAAAATACCCTGATATGCTCGTTGAATATAAAAACGGCAGGGTAATGCAGCATAGTGGCAGGCGTCATGCCTGCTCCAATCATCCTGAATATTTAAAATACTGCGCCCGTATCGTTGAGAAAATGGCGATTGAGTTCGGGAAAGAAGAAGCCATAATCGGCTGGCAGATTGATAATGAAATATATCTGCAAAACAATGAGGGTTGTTTTTGTAAAAACTGCGCTGAAAAATATCATAAACATCTTGAAAACAAGTTCGGCACTATTGATGAATTGAATAAAAGACTGAACCTCAATCTTTTCAGTCAGGCGTATGATAGTTTTGATGAGATTCCGTTGCCAAGAGATACTTGGGAGAATCCTCACTTAAAACAGGAATTTTTAATCAGTGCAGGGCAGGCGAACATAGATTTTGTTGCAATGCAGGCAGAAATTCTTAAGAAATATACCAACGCTCCTATCGGAACAGATCAGATTCCGTTTAATGGTATGAATTACCGTAAATTGCACAACCCGCTTGACATTGTTCAGTTTAATCACTATAATATTCCTGAAAATCTTTGGGAGTGCTGTTTGTGGTTTGATTACATCAGAACTATGAAAGAGAATCCTTTCTGGAATACCGAAACAGCAACCTGCTTTTCGGGTTCAACAGGTACTTACGGCAGCATTAAACCTGACGGTTTTTGTTATGTTAACTCGTGGTTGCCGTTAGCTCTCGGTGGAGAAGCTACTATGTATTGGCTTTGGCGTACCCATTGGGCAGGTCACGAATTGGTACACGGTTCTGTTCTTGATTCGAGCGGCCGTCCGATGTATAGCACAGAGGAAGTAAAAGCCGTAGCTCGCGATTTCAGAAAATGTGCTGATTTTATAAATAACACAAAGGTTCAAACAAATATTGCATTGCATTATTCTTCGCTTTGCCATAATATTTTTGAAACCCAACAGGTTGTCGGCGATTTTGAGTATGATCCGTCTTTGAAAAAGTATTTTTATAAACCTCTTATAAATTGCGGACTGCGTCCTGATGTGATTGATGAAGAGGCAGATCTTAAAAAATACGATGTTGTTTTCTCACCCTTAATGATTACATTGGATCAGGGTGACCTTCGCGAAAGAATAACCGAATGGGTTAAAAATGGCGGAATTTGGATTACCGGTCCTATGACCGATATTCGTACGAATGATGGTACAAGGTTCACCGATAGATTGCATGGAATGCTTGAAAGCTTAACTCCTGCTGTATTTAAATATTGGTTCCCTGATAGAGAAAAAAGTGTAAAATGCAATTGGAACGATGGGGAAGACTTTGGCGGAAACGCTTATTATGAGATATTCGAACCCCAAAGCGATGCTGATATTGTTACTGTAACAGGTGGTCATAAAGAGATTATCGGCGGCTCTGTTTTGCAGTGTTTCCCTGTTGGAAAAGGTTTTGTATATGTTTTGGGAACTATGCCGGATGAGAATGATATAAACAAGCTGATTACAGCAGTATGCGAAAAGGTAAACATACCCTGTAATATAACAACCGGAAATTCTCTTATCGTTTCGCCGCGTAAGGGTGCCCAAACTGAAGGTGTAATCCTTGTTGATGTTTGCGGAAAAGGCGGAATATATCATAATAAAACAAGTTATAGAGATATTATTTCGGGAAAATCTTTCGATAATGATATTACTGTCAATCCATATGGGGTTATGGTGCTTGAGAAGATATAGTAATGATATATACGGATAAAACTTAAAAGATTAAAAGAAAAATAAATGTAAAACGATGAAACTGAATCGAGAAGATTGGATAAAGGCAAAAAATAATTACTTTATCGGTAACGCACATTTAGATCCTGTTTGGCAGTGGCGAGTATCTGAAGGTCTGTCGCTGATAAGGTCAACCTTCCGTTCTGCGCTTGATAGAATGAAGGAAAATAAAAATTATAAATTTACAAGTGCGTGTGCTGGTTATTATTTCTGGATAAAAAGCGTTGATCCTGATATGTTCAGGGAAATTCAACAACGTGTTAAGGAAGGTCGCTGGGGAGTTGTTGGCGGTATGTGGGTTCAACCCGACTGCAACATTCCTTCTGGTGAAGCTTTTTGCCGTCATTTCCTTTATTCGCAAAAGTTTTTAAAGGAAAATTTCGGAGAAATTACCAATGTTGGCTATAATGTTGACTCTTTCGGTCACAGCGCTGTACTTCCGCAGTTGTTTAAGAAATCCGGTATAAATAATTATGTTTATATGCGTCCTACCAGAGAGGTTGAAAATCTTGCTTTGCCGGAGGAAAATCTGCATAAATGGGTAAGTCCTGACGGCAGTGAGATTACTGCCTTTAGAATACTTGAATTGTATAACGGTGATTTATCCGAGGAAAGAGTAAATCTTTATCTTGAGAAAAATCAGGATCAAATGATTTTCTACGGTATAGGAAATCACGGCGGTGGTCCCTCAAAGGAGCATTTAAAACAGGCCGAGGAATGGGTTAAGAAGGATGGCTTTGTATACGCCGTTCCAAGTGAGTATTTTGAAAATATAGCAGATATAGAAATGCCTACGGTAACAGGTGACTTAAAGCATCACGCTTCAGGTTGTTACAGTGCAAACAGTAAGGTTAAGTTTGAGAATCGCCGAAGTGAATGTGAGCTTGTAAGTGCCGAAATTTATGATACATTGGCAGGTATTATTGTCGGCGGTGAGTTTAATAACATGGTATTTGAAAAAGGATGGCAAAGGGTTATGTTCAATCAGTTCCATGATATTATAGCAGGTTGCTGCATTAAGGATGCATATCCTGATGCGTATAATGCTTACGGATATGCACGTCAAAAGGCACATGAGCTTGAAAACTTTGCATTGCAAAGAATTGCAGGAAAGATTAAAACGACCGATTTTCTTGAAGCGGATTTCTCTGAAATGCGTGATAGACTTTGGTACAGAGATGGCGAGGGCTCGCCGATGGTTGTATTTAATCCGCATCCGTTTGCTGTTGAAGCGCCTGTTAGCTTCGGTGCATATAGTGTTACAAGGGTTGTTGACCATAACGGTAACGATGTACCTTTCCAAATGGTAAGAGCATCTTATACGGATGGAAAAAACTTTGTTAAATGCTTATTTGAAACCAAGCTTCCTGCAATGGGATACCGCGTTTATTATGTTTATAAAAAGACAGAAAATTCAATTGATTTCCAAGCTGTAACTGATTTAAAGGCTACCGAAAACACGCTTGAAAACAGTCTTGTTAAGATTGCTTTCGATAAGGAAAGCGGTGCGGTAACATCCTATGTATTAAAGAACGGAAATTATGAATTTGCAAACGGTGCGCTTGGTAAAGCGATAGTTTGTGATGATTCCGAGCACGATACATGGTCGCATTTGGTCAACACTCTTAATGATGATATAGGTGCTTTCGGTGATGGTGAATTAAGCCTTATAGAAAACGGACCTGTTCGCGCAACTATAAAATCTGTTACCAAAAACGGCAATTCTGTTCTTAAAAAATATTATACTTTATATAAAAATGATGCAAGACTTCATATTCGCTGTGTTCTTGATGTTGATGAAGAATACAAGCTTATAAAATTCTCATTCCCAGTAAAGGTAGATGATCCGAAGGTTGTATATTCTATGCCGTACGGATTTATCGAAAAAGAACCTAACGGAGAAGAAGATGTTGCTCACGAATGGGCTGATATTGTTGATGAAAAGACAGGCTTTGGTTTAGGTCTTGTGAATGACGGAAGATATAGCCATTGTGCTATTGGTAACGATTTAAGAGTTATCGTTGCACGTTCGTGCGCTTATCTTGACCATTACGGCAAGCCTTCCCGAGATGATGAAATGGAATTTATAGATAAGGGCGAACATGAGTTTAACTTTATACTTTTCCCGCATACTGAAAACGCCAACGCAGATATCGCAAACTGCGGTAAAGTACTTAATATGCCGCCCGTTCTTATTCAAGAAACACATCATGACGGTGTATTGCCGCAAGAGTATTCTGCTTTGGAACTTGATAAGAAAAATATCAGCATATCAGCACTTAAAAACAGCGAAAATAATGATGGATTGATTATCAGATTCTCGGAAACCGCCGGAATACCAACAACTGTTAATGTAGATTTCAAGGCTGTAAATAAAAGCTTTAAATTAAACTTTACCGCACAAGAGGTAAAAACGGTTAAGCTTGGTAAAGACGGTGAGGTTGAAGAAATCCTTATAATTGAATAATTTGCATATATTACAAAGCTAAAGGGTCTGCCTCGTTTGAGGCAGACCCTTCGATTTTAATCTTCGTTTTTTTGCTCCAAGTGGCAATATACACTTGCAGGAGGATCGGTATATATTTGTTTAAAGCTTGCAGGAGTAATTCCCATCTGTGTTTTAAAGCAGTTAATGAAGTAACTTGTATTTGCAAAACCTACCGAAAAAGCAATTTCTGTGATGTTTTTTTCAGAACTTATAAGCATTCTTTTCGCCTTGCAAATTCTTACATAATTGAGATATTCATTAAAGCTTTTTCCTGTTATTTTTTTGAAGTGAGCAGAGAAATCCGATTGCCTTAAACCGAACTTTTTAGCAATCTGTACAGCAGTTAATTTTTCGGCATAATGCTTTGATATATAATGGAATATATTTGTAAATTCTTTTCTGATATTATCTTTTATTTCTTCGTCAATAGGATTGATTGTATTTACCTTGCGGATTAAATCAAGAAAAAGATGCGAAATATATATTCTTATTGCAAATTTATATGCATAATTACGATCTCGGTCTTCTTTCATAATATTATCTATACAATTTTTGATATTAGAATTTTCAACTTCTTCTTTTGTATAGTGTGTTTTGAAGTCAGAGAACGACATAATGTATGGGATAACATATTTAAGTTCCATAAGCGATTGGCTGTCCGAGCAAATTGTTTCGGGTAAAAATTTCACAGCGAAGGATCTGTGAATGCCGTAATCCAATATATTAACCGAATGCACTTCCTTGGAATTTATTAAAACCATTTCACCGGGATACAGAGTGTAGGTTGTATCGCTTATTGTTATAACAAATTCTCCCTCTAAAATATATATTATCTCAACAACGTTATGATAGTGTGGCGAAGTCATTAAAACCGGATGGTCGCATATTTGGTACACAATTTCATAATCTTCAAGTTTTATTTCGCCTTTTTCTTCATATATGTCCTGCATTTTAAACCTCCCAATTAACTGAAAAAATAATGTAAAAATATAAAAAATTATATTTTGATAAACATTTAATTATATTATATAACCCTATTTTTGTAATGTCAAGTCAATTTGGTTTTCACAAAAAATATAACATATTAAACGAGGGTATTTATGGTTTTAGATTTAAAACTCTTAATGATTAAATTCGCTTGTTTTAGCCCATTTTGTGCTTAAATAAGGAAAAAATTATAACAAATTCCAATTATTTGTATATAGATTTATTGGCGGAAAACAGAAAATAGCTATTTGTATCAACAATATAAAATAACTATTGTTATTTGTTGTGTTTGACAAATTTTATAAATTTTACCAATTTAATCATAAAACTTAAAAAATGTATAAATTTTTGTATAATTTGTTTATCTTTTAGTATACAAGAATTTTTAAGTATGTTAAAATTATTAAAAATAAATATGGGGGGAATTTTGCCTATATGAAAAAGATTAAGAAAGCAAAAAGGGAAAACAGGGCAGTTATGAACGTTTTGTTTGTCGTGTTTTGCATTTATGCGGCAACGCTTCTTCTGCCTTTGATATGGATGTTTATTAACTCCTTCAAGCCTGATGATAACGAGTTCTACTATAATCAGTGGGAGTTCACGAGTTTTACAATAGATAACTATAAACTGCTTTTCAACGGCGAAAATAATATAATCGGAATGTTTTTAAACAGTTTCATTCTTGCCGTAAGCATTCCTACTGTTTCTGCATTCTTCTCGTTGTGTGCAGGTCATGCGGTTGCAAGCTTCAACTACAAATTTAGAGGCGTTATTTATTTTATTTTCTTAATGCCTATGTTTGTATCGGTAGCAGGTACTACACCGTATGTATATAAGCTGTTGAATGATATAGGGCTCTTTGATACGCACTTAGCTCTTATATTGATGTCGTGCGGAGTATCAGGCTTCGGATTTTTGATGTACTACTCGGTATTCAAAAATATTTCTCATACATACAGTGAAGCAGCTATGATGGATGGCGCAGGATATTGGCGAACCTTCCTTCAGATACTTGTACCTCAAGCTAAAAATATGATCGCAGCACAATGGGTTATGGGCTTTATAGGAACTTGGAACGATTTTGCCGGCCCATACCTCTATTTACCGAGTTACCCAACGCTTGGTATTCGTATAAAGGAAATATCAGACGATATTGGTTACGGCGGTACTTA
>JAZSKL010000024.1:0-4570 GCA_045534855.1 Acutalibacteraceae bacterium | reverse complement strand
AGATTCATAATACGGCTTACTTCACTCACGCCTACACGACCTAAAACCTCACCATCAATAGTATACAAATACTTTGTAGCGCTGGACGGATAGAACGCGATAGTCTTCTTCGAATTATCCTTTGAATAGGTCATTGTAACGGTAAATACCGCATCGCCTGTTTTGGGAGCTTTTTCGAAATCAGCAACAGTAAGACCAACATACTCCTGATAGAAGTTCTGGAAATACTCTGCTGTAATCTTTTTACCGTCAAGGTTTATATTAAATTTCTCCTCGGCATCTTCGCTGTCGTTATAAACGATATCAAAGCTGTAGTTTATACCGTCTGCAACAAAGGTCATATTCGAAAGATCCATAAGTGCGCCCATATAAACCTGTTTTCCGTAGTAATCGGTTGCTTTGCGCTCGATAAACGCAAGGCTTGAGGGAGCTATTTTGCAAATAACCTCATCTCGGCTCGAGGTTACGGCATAATTACCGTCCTCCTGCAAGGCCGAAATCTTAATGGTATGAGTAACTCCCGATACCTTCATAGTAAGTGTCATATACGGGTTATCAAGACCGTATTTTTTAAGCGAAGCCGCACTTACATCGGTACTGTAAACTCCCGATGAAGAAACTCCCGAGCTAAACAATGTGAGTAAATCGTTTAAAGCATCTCCGCCCATACGGCTTTCGGGAGAGGTTACAACATAGGGTAAATAGGTTGAGAAAAGCTCATTTTTGTTCATTTCTACAACCAACGGCTTGGGATAATTTTTACCTGTAACAGTAATGCTGTCAAAGGTGGTTATAACACCGTTTGTAATATTTGAAGCATCAATTTTAGAGGTATCAAAGCCAGATACGGTAAAGCTTTTATAAAGACTTTCCACTGTAAAGTTAAGTCCGTCAAGGATAGTCATATCCACAAGATAAACTCCCTCAACACCTGAAACGCGGGTGCAGTACATCGACTGACCAACATACTCCGTACCAACGGTTACAGTAACCTCACTGCCATCGGTTTTTGTTATAACCATTGTATAGGTAGGAGCTGTAAATCCGTAGTTTTCATCGGTCTGACCCGAAACCTTACGTTCAGAGCTTAAAGTAAACGCACTCTTTAAAGCAGAGGATATTTTATCCGAGCTTATTATGGAAGAATCCCCGCCCGAAAGTGTCCAAACGGTTTTTGCGCTTGAAGAAGCACCGTCTGAATTTTCTGTTATCGTCTGCTCGGCATTAAAGGTAAACGTGCCGTTTTTATTGGTTACAACAACGGTTTTAATATCACTTTCCTTTACCGCCAAAAGGTCATAGGTTTTAGTTTCAAGCTTTGAGCTTAAATCGGTTGTTGGCTCTTTTTTAACCTCTATAAAGGTTGTTACACCCCAAATAGTAGCTACGAGCACAGCAAGTAAAAGGCAGGAAAGTACTATTATATTAACATTTTTGTTTCTTTTGGAGGGAGCTTTCTTTTTATGCTCAAGCGGGTCAGAAAAAACCGTTTCAAACCCTGCAAATTCGTCAACATAGCCTTTTTCGGGCGCCGAATTTTCGTCCGACACCTCGTTTAAATTTTTGTTTTGCTCAAAATCACTCATTTTGCGTTCTTTCTCCTGATATAAACAAATATTGCAAGAGCGAGCATTGCCACAGGGATAAGCACAACAAATACCCACATAATGGTGCTTGATGTACCCTCTACCGGAATGAAGGTAGTAGAGGTAATGGTCTTTTTCTCAAATTCCATATCAACAACGCCGTTTTCAGCAAAGGCATCATTTGCACTGATAACAAACTGGTCGTTTATAGCCATATCGCTTTTAGGCAACACGAAATCTGCAGAAGAAAACGCAAATACACCACTGTATACCTCTTCGCCCTGATCGGTATAACCCTTTTTCAAAGACTGGGCAATAAGCGCATAAGTGCCTGCATCATCGACAGTATAATCATTCCAATCAGACGCAGCGCCTACAGGGGCAACAACAACCGTTTCGGGTGTGGGAAGAATAGCTTCTGCCTCAATATTAGAATCAACAGGAGTACCTATTGTAATAGGTGCATTTTCAGTAACTAGTAATATCTGGGTATAGCCCGCAGGCATATAAATTGCTGACGGTATACCCGAATAGCAGTATTTACCGCTTGTTTCAAACAAAAGTCCCTCGCCCACAACAATTCCCCAGTCGGAAAGGAATTCCTTGAGGTTGGGAATATTGCTTGAAGACGGGCCTGCAACATAAATGAGCGATTTTGTCATATTACCGTCATTATTGAGGAATGTATTCAAAACATCCAACTCATTAGATTGGAAATCAATGCTCGGCTGAATAAGAACAGCTATATCAAAATCACTTGATATTTCGGTTATAACAAAATCATCTATACGCTCTACTGTGAAGTTATTGTCTTTAAGAAGCTTTTCATAGGTATCATAAAGTGCTTGTGCCTTTTCGCCCGAATGGCCTGTAATAAGAGCTGCTTTCTTATCAACTCCTATTACATAATCTATCGCATTGCTAAGCGCATTCTCAATATTATTTGATGAAATACTACTACTAGAATAATAACCCTGATTATCACTTACGATACTATAAACATCTGTAAATGACAGAATCTTATGTCTCTCTACATTTTCGCCTTCAATTTCGGTTGTAGTAGATACTATTATATCACAACAGGCGATTTCTTTCTTTTCTGTAGAATATTTTTGATAAATTTTCACAAACTCCGTATATCCAGAATATTCATTAAAATCAACATAATTAACTTTTATTTTATCATTGTAGTCCGCATATTTATTTATAAAACGGATAGTCTGTTGATAATAATCCGAATAATCCGTATATACATCGCCCACGCCATATAAATATGCAGCATTATCTACAAGATACTGAATATAGCCATCTTCACCAGCACAAACAGTAATATCTATAGGTTCTTTTATACTCTTAATATAATCAATGTTTGCCTCGCTTATGGTGCTTTGCTTATCGGCAGAAAGGTCATATTCCAAATCAAAGCGCTCGGAAAGTGCGCCTACAAGCATATTAAACACAATAACAGCCGCTATAAACAAAACTGTAACAGCTATTGAAAATCCGCCGCGGCGTAAAAGCAACTGATTTTTAATTTTCTTTATTTTCTCCTTGTTATTCTTAACAGCAGGAGTTTCGGTAAGATTTTTATTTTCCATAATTTCTTTTCCTCACTTTCCTGTTATTAAGACCATCTTCTCTTCTCAAGCGAACGAACCGAGAGGAAGAGGAATGCGGCAATAAAGCTTAAATAGTATACCATATCGCCAAGGGTAATTATCTGCAAATAGAACTGATTTATAGGCTCTGCAAGGCTTAATTTATCAAGAATAAATACCAAACCATCTTTAAGCCAAAGTATCGTATCGGAAATCCACTTTATAGAAATACCGGTTATAGAAGTAGATGTAGAATCAATAATAGCAACTATATTAGGCATAAGCATAATAAGCAGATTAACGATAATTGTTGCAATAGCGGCAACAGAGGTGCTTTCGGTCAAAGAAGAAATAAAAAGACCGAGTGCTATAAGTACCGCACCGAAAAGAAGTACACCGAACAGCATATAAAGATATGCGCCTACATTTACCTCAACAAGATTTGAAGCTATTATTTCAAATATAATTGTAGGAGCAAAGCCTATGCAGTAAACTGCAAATGCGGCAAGGAACTTGCCCGAAATTATGCCCCAAAGAGAAACAGGGGCGGTAAGCAATATCTGGTCAACCTTATTATGGCGCTCTTCACTTAAAAGACGCATTGTGATAATCGGAACCAAGAACAGCAAATATACATATACACCACCGGTAACACTCGGAATATCGGCACTGCCGCTGCTGTAAGAAATATAAAAGGTAAGACCTAAAAAGAAGAACATAAACGCCAAGAAAATATGACCTACGGGAGAAGTAAAATACGCTTTAAATTCACGCTTAAAAATGGCTATCATTCTTCATCCGCTCCTTCCTCATCAATTTCGAGCTCATCAATATCAACCTTTACAGACTCAAAATCAAATTCCTCGTCCGCCTCGGTTTCGGGTAAAGTTCCGAGCATTCTGCGGGCTTCATCGTTATTTTCAACCTCTGTAAGGCGTAAGAATACCTGCTCTAAGGACAAATCATTTGCCGTTAGTGATAAAACAGTCTTTCCTCTTGAAACTATGCGCTCAAAAACAGCCGCACGGATATCCGCACCATCCTTAGGCACAATATGGAAATCATAGCTTCCCGCTTCCTTTCTGCCAAGGGAATTAACCTTTGCAACACCCTGAACAGAGCTTAAAGCCGTAAGCATATCCTCTTCATCACATACAACACGCACTGTAATAGAAGGGTCCTTTGAAAGCTTTAAGGAAAGATTATCGGGAGTATCATCAGCAACAATCTGACCGCGGTTTATAATAATTACACGGCGGCATATTGCAGAGATTTCCGAAAGAATATGAGATGATAAAATAATGGTATGGTTTTTGCCGAGTCTTGCAATAAGATTACGTATTTCAATAATCTGCTGTGGGTCAAGACCAACGGTAGGCTCGTCAA
>JAZSKL010000249.1:0-2976 GCA_045534855.1 Acutalibacteraceae bacterium | reverse complement strand
TCGGCTTTTTCTTTAAAAAAATAGAGGAAATTTAATATTTTCGGCGAATATATGTATAGAAAGTAAAATTAAAGGAGGGTTAGTATGGCTTGCATTCGTGAAATTAGCGAACAAATAGAGGATAAATTTTTGTCGGAATATGCCGCAAGAAGTAAGAATAATCACGGAAGGAAAATGAATGAACCCGAATGTGATTTAAGAACCGCTTTTCAGCGTGATCGCGACAGAATTATTCATTCTAAAGCGTTCAGGCGTTTAAAACATAAAACGCAGGTTTTCCTGTCACCTGAATCTGACCATTACCGAACCCGCCTTACTCATACTTTAGAGGTTGCTCAAATTGCACGAACCATTGCTCGCGCATTGCGGCTTAATGAGGATTTAACCGAAGCGATAGCTTTGGGGCATGATTTAGGTCATACACCCTTCGGTCACGCAGGTGAAAGAGCTTTAAATCAGCTTACAAATGGCGGTTTTACTCATTTTGAGCAAAGCGTAAGGGTTTGCGAAAAGCTTGAACGTGAGGGAAAAGGACTAAACCTTACTGCGGATGTTCTTGACGGTATATTGCATCATACACGCGATGAATGGGCATACACGCTTGAGGGGCAGGTAGTGCGTGTTTCAGACCGCATCGCATACATAAATCACGATATTGACGATGCTGTAAGAGCAGGGATTATCAGCGAAAACGATATACCTGCTGAAATAGGCAAAAAGCTTGGCGGCGGTAAAAGCGACCGTATAGATACTTTGGTGCGTTCGGTTGTTGAATGCACCAAAGAAAAAATTACAATGGATAAAGATATTGAGCGTTATTACAATATGCTTCACGAGTTTTTGTTTGAAACGGTTTATCGTAATCCTGCCGCAAAGTTTGAAGAAACAAAGGTTCTTGGCATTGTTGAAGGATTGTTTGATTATTTTATAAAAAATCCCGAAAAAATGTCCGCTGAATATCTTTCGATTTGCGAAAAAGAGGGTATACAGCGTGCTGTTACCGATTATATAGCAGGTATGACCGACCATTATGCGGTTATGTCTTATTCGGATATTTATGTTCCGAAATTCTGGAAATTGTAAATTAAAGGCGGTGAGTAATTGTGGCTATATCGGAGCAAATAATTCAGGAAATTAAATACCGTAATGATATTGAGGATGCAATTTCTCACTATGTCAATTTAAAAAGGCGTGGTAAAAATCTTATTGGTCTTTGCCCGTTTCATAATGAAAAGACGCCTTCTTTTACTGTATATCCCGAAAACGGTTCTTTTTACTGTTTTGGTTGCGGTGTTGGCGGTGACGTTTTTACATTTACAAAGCTTATAGAAAATCTTGATTATATTGAGGCTGTAAAACTTCTTGCTGAGCGTTCCGGTGTTGAAATCCCACAGGATGGGTATGACGATTCATTGCAACGCCTTAAAAATACTATTTATGAAATAAACAGGGAAACAGGTAGGTTTTTTCATCAATATTTAATGTCAAGTGATGGCAAATGGGCGCTTGATTATCTTACTTCAAGAGGTCTTTCAATTCAAACAATACGTCGTTTTGGTTTAGGTGCTGCTCCTGACAGTTGGGATGCACTGTTAAAGCACTTAAAAGATAAAGGCTTTAGTATAGCCGATATGATGCAGGCAAATGTTATCGGGCAAAGCTCGAAGGGAAGTTATTATGACCGTTTCCGCCGCCGTGTAATGTTCCCGATAATAAATATAAGAGGTAATGTTATAGGTTTTAGCGGTCGCGCAATGCCGGGCGAGGATAAAAAAGGCGGAAAATATGTTAATACTTCCGATACACCTGTTTATAAAAAAAGCGAAAACCTTTTCGGTATGAATTTCGCTAAAGCAAACTGTGCTGATAGAATTATTCTGGTTGAAGGTAATATGGATGTTATTTCTTTGCATCAGGCAGGATTTAACAATGCTGTTGCGGCACTTGGCACATCCTTTACCAATGAACAGGCAAAGCTCATAAGTCGTTATACCAAAGAAATTGTCTTAACAATGGATGCTGATGCGGCAGGTCAAAAGGCTGTCAGGCGAGCAGGCGAAATTCTTAAAAATACCGGTCTTGATGTGCGTATAGTTACTATTCCCGATGGGAAAGACCCTGACGAATTTATTAAAAAATTTGGTGCGGCAAGGTTTGAAGCTCTTATTGAGGGCGCAGTAAGTGAATTGGAATACAAGCTTATTGGTCTTTCGAAAACTATTGATACCGAAAGTGATGACGGTAAATTGCAATACCTTAACGGTGCGGCAGAAATACTTGCTGAAACCTCTGATGAAATGACAAGGGATATTTATATTGGCAGACTTTGTGATAAATTCGGTGTTTCGAGAACCGCTCTTGAAAGTAAGGTTCGTGATTTAAGGCGAAAAAATTATAACCGTGAGCATAAAAAAGAGTTGAATGCAATAATTATGCCAAAGTATAATAAGGATGATGTGAATCCCGAAAAGCGCCTTTATCCACGCGGTACAATAGCAGAGGAAAATGTTATTGCAATCTTATTGCAGCATCCTGACCTTTGTGATATGGCATCAAATTCTCTTTCGGAGGACGAAATGCTTACATCGCTTAACAGGAGAATATATAAAAAATTACTAAAATGCCATAACGAGGGTATTCATGCTGATGTTTCATCTTTTGGTGATACTCTTAATCCTGCCGAAACAGGCTATCTTGTATCGCTTATAAACGGCGAAAAAGGCAGTGTTAACCCTAAAACTGTATTATCTGACTCAATTCAGGTAATATTACAGGAGGGCAAACTAAAAAAATCGGCTTTGGATCATACGGCTTCGGTTGATGATTGGGCGGATAATTTAAAACAAATAATTGAAAATAAACAGAAGGGAAATAAAAACAATGGATAGTACAAAGAAGAAAAAGAAGAAAATTACAGCACCCGAGCAAGCACCTCAAAACGCTGATGTTTCGTTGCTTGAAGAGGAAGAAAAAATC
>JAZSKL010000047.1:0-7153 GCA_045534855.1 Acutalibacteraceae bacterium | reverse complement strand
TATAACTCACGAGCCGCCCTCACTTGTTAAAAGTGCAATGCTCCTTCGAAAGGGTGCCGCCGACCGTGTAAACAAGCTTAACGGATATCTTGAAGAAATAGGCCGTTCCTGTGATTATTCTCATTGGTATTTCGGCTCTTTGCACGAGGATAGGGTAATCACTCAAAGACATACCTGTGTTTTCAGAAAGGTTATTCCGCTTTATGAAGTGAAGAATCATGAGGAAAATCCGATTGAGGAACATAAAACGGACGAACTTGTGCTTGTCTCTAAATGACAATTTTTGCAAGACTTGACATATATGGTATAATATGATATATGGTGATATTTCGCCAATATAAAAAACAGTGAATAATAAACTGTAAAACGTTATAAATTTGGGAGGCTTTTATGCTGAACACTGACAGACTGTGCCGCGGTTGTATGACCGATAACGGCGGAGAAAGTATTTGCGGTATCTGCGGATATGATAAAACGCAAACTAATCCCGAAAACTGTTTGCCTACTGATTTCTGGCTTCAGGACAGGTATCTTGTAGGCAAGGTATTGGATATAAACAGTGAGGGTATAACCTATATAGGTTGGGATAACAGTAATGATTCGGTTGTGCATATAAGGGAGTATTTTCCTGCATCTGCCGCAGTAAGAAATCCTGACCGCACCGTTGCTATACCCGAAGAAAGCAAATTTGCATTTAATGACGGTCTTATGGACTTTTTGTCATTAAACCGTTTTTTGAGCGAAAGCGAATTGCCTGCTTTGGTGCCGGTGACCTCTGTTTTTGAGGAAAACGGAACTGCCTATGCTGTGTTTGCAGTAATTTCCGGTATAAGCTTACAGGAATTTCTTGATAAAAACGGCGGCAGCCTTAAATGGGAACAGGCTCGTTCCTTATTCTTACCGCTTATAGATACGCTTGTAGGACTTCACGAAAAAGGAATCCGTCATTACGGTATATCCCCCGATACAATTATTGTCGGTCGTGACGGTAAGATGCGTCTCGGCAGTCTTTCAATCAGTAAAATAAGGGATGCCGCAGCCGGCTTTGAGACACAGCTTTATCCCGGTTACTCTGCTGTTGAGCAGTATGCAGGAAAGGATTTTTCTGTTGGTGAGGCTACTGATGTTTACGGTCTTTCGGCTACGCTTTTCCGCGTGCTTATAGGCAATGTACCTCCTGAGTCGATTGCAAGACTTGAAAAGGATAGCCTTGCTATACCGTCACGTTTTGCTGAAGAATTGCCGAGGCAGGTATTGGTTGCTCTTGCAAACGGTATGCAGATATTGCCTGAAAACAGAACCGCATCTATTGAATTGTTCCGCAATGAATTGGTTTACGGAGAAACAGCCGAAGCAGAGCGTGCCGCAGTACAAAAAAGCAGTACCGCAGTATCGGCTAAAAAGCCGCAAAAGAAAAAAGGCGGTTCGGGCTGGATGGTTGCGCTCATAGCCGCATTATGTACCATTCTGGTATTTGTAGGTGTATTCTTCGCGCTTTCGATGTTCAGCGGTGACGATGATAAGGATTCTAAAAAAGAAGAAAATTCATCTGTTAACGAAATGCCCGATACAAATGATGTCGGAGAGGTTGACAGCGATGTAGCGCAGACCGTTACAAAATATACGGTTGACAGCTATGTAGGAAAGCTTTATTCCGATGTGCTTGAGCTTGAGGGCTCGGATGATTTTAAATTTACCGTAACAGCTTATGAAATTTCCGATAGGGAAAGAGGTACTGTTATAAAGCAGTCCGTAAATGCCGGTACGAAGGTTGACCGCTATACTGAAATTCATCTTACCGTAAGTCTTGGACCTCAAACCTTTAAGGTTGCAAAGGTTGTTGGTATGACAGAGGAAATGGCAAAGATTGAGCTTTTGAAGCAGGGTATTCTTTATAAAAATATCATAATTGAAGAAATGTATGATGAAAATGAGCCTGCCGAAAAGGTTGTTAAGCAGGAGCCTGCTTTTGGTGAAACGGTGTCGATGGACAGTGCCGTTAAGATTTGGGTTAACCTCTATACAGGCGAAACGGATGAAGAATTATCGGAAAATGACAGCGAATACTAATATTATGCATATTTTATAAAAAATACTTGATTTTTTTAGATAACGGTGGTATACTGTATTTGAAGAAGTAAAGGAAAGGTGAGTGGGGCAACCCGCTCACTTTTATTATGGAGGAATGTTTATGGCAAATATTGCCGAGCGCGTCTTTGACCTTATAGGCGAAACGGTAGAAGCTCAGGGTGTTTATCTTTGGGATGTTCGTTTTGTTAAAGAGGGAGCTTCTTATTATCTGCGTGTGTTTATCGATAAGGAAGAGGGCATATCAATAGATGATTGCACCAATGTTTCCCATGCGATAGACCCGATTCTTGATGAGGCAGACCCTATTGACAAATCTTATTATCTGGAGGTTTGTTCTCCCGGTATTGAGCGCGAGCTTACAAGGGATTTTCATTTTGAAATGGCAGTAGGCTGTAATGTGAAGCTGCGTTTATTCAAAGCGATTGACGGTAAAAAGGAATTCGAGGGTGAGCTTAATTCCTTTGTTGACGGTGAGCTTACCGTTACAGTAGGCGAAACACAGCATAAATTTCCCCGCACATCAGTAAGTAAAGCAACATTGGCAGAATTTTAAATGCCGATATTTTGGAGGTAGAAAGAAAAAATGGCACGAGTAAGAATGACAGCAAAGGAAAAGAAAGATAATAAGGAGTTTTTTGAGGCACTTCGCCTTATGGCGGCAGAACGCGGAATACCTGAAGAGTTTATTGCCGAAAAGATAGCGGATGCTATTGTTGTTGCAGCACGTAAGGATTACGGCGGAAGCGATATCGTCACCTGTATTATCGATCCGGAGAATGAGGTTTTCAGTGTTGTTGCCCGTAAGCAGATTGTGGATGAGGTTGAAGATCCCTTCACCCAGATTTCACGTGAGGATGCAACTGCTTATGATCCCAAATCTGTAAAAGAGGATTACATTGATATTAAAATCGACCCCAAGAAATTCGGCAGAGTTGTGGCACAGAATTCCAAAAACAATTTCCGTCAGGGTGTAAGAGAGGCTGAAAAGGGTCAGGTGCTTGCTGAATTCCAAAGCCATAACCGTGAGCTTGTTACCGCTTTGGTTGAGCGTATTGACCCCAAGACAGGTAATGCAATACTTACAATCGGTCATAGCGAAGCAACATTGCCAAAGCTTGAGCAGGTTCCGGATGAGGTGCTTAAAGAGGGCGACCATATAAAGGTTTATGTTGTTGATGTTAAGGATACCGAAAAGGGTCCGCGTATTATGCTTTCACGTACACATCCGGGTCTTGTTAAGCGCTTGTTTGAAACCGAAGTACCCGAAATTTTTGACGGTACTATTGAAATCAAGTCGGTTTCCCGTCAGGCAGGCAGCCGTACCAAAATGGCTGTATGGTCATCAGACCCCGAAATTGATGCTATCGGTGCTTGTATAGGTCCGAAGGGCGCGCGTGTAAATAAGATAGTAGAAGAACTTGCAGGCGAGAAGATTGATATCGTTAAATACAGCGATGATCCGGTTGCTTTTATAACCGAGGCACTTTCTCCCGCAAAGGTTGTTTCTGTTGAAATTGAGAGCGAAGAACCAAAGGTTTGCCGCGTAAGCGTTCCCGAGGCACAGTTGTCACTTGCTATCGGAAATAAGGGTCAGAATGTACGTCTTGCCGCAAAGCTTACAGGCTGGAAGATTGATATTCACCCAGAAAGCGGTTTCTTCGGAGAATAAGGTTAAAAAAGTCTTTTAAAGGAAGCGGTTGAATGGCTACTAAAAAAATCCCGATGCGTATGTGTACCGCCTGCAGGGAAATGAAACCTAAAGCACAGCTTATAAGAATTGTAAAAACTCCCGAGGGCGAAATAAAACCCGATGCTACGGGTAAGCTTAACGGTCGCGGCGCTTATATTTGCCGTGAGAAGTCCTGCTTTGAAAAGGCGGTTAAGAGTAATTCGCTTGCAAGAGCATTTTCAATGCAGATTTCACCCGAGGTTTATGAAAAGCTTTCCAAGGAGATGGAAAGTCTTGAATAACAAAATATTAACACTGCTGGGATTTGCCGCAAAGGCAGGTAAGCTGTCTTTCGGAATGGATACGGCGGTTTCGGCAATTCAATCATCTAAATCAAGGCTTGTGGTTGTAAGCGGTGAAATTTCAGCCAAGAGTCAAAAAGAATTAACCTTTTATGCTGATAAAAAAGGTATTCCCGTTAAGATTTTTCGGGAATTTGATATACAAACCGTGTCAAAGGCTGTCGGTCGTAAATGCGGTATAATTTCGGTGAACGACAGCTCATTTGCCGATGCTGTAATTAAGGCAGCTCAATTAGGAGGAACGATAGATGAATAAATACAAAGTTAGCGAGCTTGCAAAGGATCTTGGTATTACTTCAAAGGAATTATCTGCGCTTTTGCTCTCACTTACGGGTAAGGATAAAAAATCCGGCGCAGTTCTTGAAAATGATGAAATAGGCTTGTTGTTTGATGCTGTTACCAAGAATAATCAGGTGAAAAGCTTTGATGATTATTTTGCAACAGGTGCACAGGTGCGTAAGGCAAAGGCTGAAAAGCGCCAGAGCGAAAAGGATAAAAAATTAGCAGAGCAGATGGCTATTCTTGAACAGCTTAAAGCTGCCGCTGCAGCCGAGGAAGCTAAAAATGCACCCAAAGAGGCTAAAAAAGAAGAAAAGAAACCCGAGCCTAAAAAGGAAGAGGCTAAAAAGGTAGAAAAAGCAAAGCCCGAGGAAAAGAAGGCTGAACCTAAAAAAGAGGCAAAGGTTGAGGAGAAAAAGCCTGAACCCAAAAAACAGGAACCCAAGAAGCCTGAGGCTAAAAAGGAAGAGCCTAAAAAGGTTGAAAATACACCTAAAAAGGCAACAAAGAAAGAAGAGCCGAAGAACGAAAAGCAGGCTTATGACGGACCGCTTGTAGCTCCTCCCAAAAAGGAGAAAAAGCCGGGAGCTGCTCCCAACCGCGGACCTGCCGAGTTTAAGCACATTGATACCCGTTCTTCTAACGTAAATATTGAAAAATATAATGAAAAATACGAGAATATTGCGCCTGCAAACACAATGCGCGATAATTTCTCGCGCAAGCAGAAGATTAAGCAGAAATCTCAGGATTACCGCCGTCCGCAGGGTGCGAAGAGGGAAACCGAGGCTGATAAGCTTCGCAGAATGCAGCTTGAGCGTATTAAGAAAACCCCGATTACCGTAACTGTAGGCGATGAAATCACTGTTGGTGAGCTTGCCGCAGCTATGAAGAAGACTGCCGCAGAGGTAATCAAGGAATTGTTCAAGCTTGGTATGATGGCTACCGTTAATCAGGTTATTGATTACGATACCGCTGAAATAGTTGTTACCGAAATGGGAGCAAAGATCGAGCGTGCGGTTGTTGTTACAATTGAAGAGCAGATTATGGACGTTACCGAGGATACCGAGGAAAACTTAAAGCCCAGAAGCCCTGTTGTTGTTGTTATGGGTCACGTTGACCATGGTAAAACCTCCTTGCTTGATGCTATCCGTAATACCTCTGTTACCAATACCGAAGCAGGCGGTATCACACAGCACATAGGTGCTTACCGTGTATCGCTTGACGGTCAGGAGATAACATTCCTTGATACTCCCGGACACGCCGCATTTACCGCTATGCGTCAGCGCGGCGCAATGGCTACCGATATAGCAGATCTTGTTGTTGCCGCCGATGACGGTATTATGCCGCAGACAATTGAGGCTATTAACCACGCAAAGGCTGCAAATGTTCAGATTATTGTTGCAATAAACAAAATGGATAAGCCTGAGGCTAATCCCGACCGTATTATGCAGCAGCTTACCGAGCACTCACTTGTACCCGAGGAATGGGGCGGTGATATTATCTGCGTTCCTGTTTCTGCAAAGGCAGGTACAGGTATTGATAAGCTTCTTGAGAATATCCTTCTTGTTGCTGATATGATGGAGCTTAAAGCTAATCCTGACCGCCGTGCAAAGGGCGTTGTTATTGAAGCACGTCTTGATAAGGGCAGAGGTCCTGTTGCTTCGCTTCTCGTTCAAAACGGTACACTCCGCTCGGGCGATATTATAGTTGCGGGTACTTCTGTAGGCCGTGTTCGTGTTATGAGTGATGAAAACGGTAAACCCGTTAAAGAAGCAGGTCCGTCTGTTCCGGTTGAGATTACAGGTCTTGCCGAGACACCGAGCGCAGGTGACGATTTCGATGCAGTATCCGATGAAAGACTTGCCCGTGAGTTGGTTGAACAGCGTAAGCAGAAGATTAAGGATGCAGAGTTTAATGCTCGTCAGCAGGTAACTCTTGATAACCTCTTCTCACAGCTTAGTGACGGCGACCTTAAAGAACTTAATATTATTATTAAGGCAGACGTTCAGGGTAGCGTTGAGGCGGTGCGTGAGAGCCTTGTTAAGCTTTCAAACGAAGAGGTTCGCGTAAGCGTTGTTCACGGTGCTGTTGGTGCTATCAATGAGTCTGACGTAATGCTTGCTCAGGCTTCAGGTGCTATTATAGTAGGCTTTAATGTTCGTCCCGATGCTGTTGCAAAGGCAGCTGCAGAGCGTGACGGTGTTGATATGCGTATGTACCGCATAATCTACGATTGTATTGAGGAAATCGAGGCTGCTATGAAGGGTATGTTAGCTCCCAAATTCCGCGAAACACAGCTTGGTACTGCCGAGGTTCGTAACACCTATAAGATTTCCAATGTTGGTACTATCGCAGGTTGTTATATCACAAACGGTAAGGTTACAAGACAGAGCAAAATCCGTCTTGTTCGTGACGGTATCGTTATATGCGAGGATGAAATTGCTTCACTTCGCCGCTTTAAGGATGACGTTAAAGAGGTTGCCCAGGGTTATGAATGCGGTATAGGACTTGAAAAGTATGCCGACATTAAAGAGGGCGATATCTTCGAAGCCTTTATTATGGAGGAGTATAGAGACTGATGGCAGGATACAAGATAAACCGTATCACTTCAGATATTAAAATTGCGCTTTCTGAGTTGTTAAGAGAGGTAAAGGACCCGAGAGTCAGTAAGCTTTTAAGCATTGTAAAGGTTGATGTTTCGGGCGACCTTTCTTATGCTACTGTTTATGTCAGTGCTATTGAGGGCTATGAA
>JAZSKL010000103.1:0-11394 GCA_045534855.1 Acutalibacteraceae bacterium | reverse complement strand
TATCAGCCGCCCGTTTGATTTTGCGATAGTTTGATTTTTTCGGGATGGGAAACCCATCCCGAAAAACAAAATTCCCCTCATCCGTCTTTGCCTACGGCAAATCCACCTTCCCCATCAAGGGGAAGGCTTGGTGGGTTATTGGTATAAAACTCTCCCTTACTGTTGGTAATAATTAAAAAAGAGATTTTTTAAAAATTTCAAAACCCAACGGGACGTCGAGGGCGCCGTCACCTACAATTTAATAATTTTTTCTGCATAATTAAAAGGAACGACACTTCTAAAAAAATGTCGTTCCTTTTTAAATTTAATTTATTTTATTTTATTTGTATTCTTCTCCTGCGATGATGACCTTTTCAATATTCATTTTGTCGTCAATTACAAGCAGGTCGGCATCGTAACCAACTGCAATTTTACCCTTGTTTATACCAAGCATTGCAGCAGGCGTTTCGGTTGCCATATATACAGCATCCTCAAACTCAATACCCATCTCAACCGCCTTTTTAACGCAGAACCAAAGGGTTGAACTGCTTCCTGCAACCGTTCCGTCCTCAAGCTTTGCAATGTTATCGCGCAAAATGACCTTTAATCCGCCCGATTCATACTCACCATCGGGAAGTCCTGCGGGACGGATGCTGTCACTTATGATAACCATTCTTTCCTTGCCGAATGTGCGGTAGGTTGAAAGAACTATCGGCTTTAGTACGTGGAAACCGTCACAAATCACCTGAACGTAAATATTCTTTTCAATAGCAGCACCGATAGGGCCCGGATTACGGTGGTGAAGCGGAGGCATTGCGTTATAGGTATGCGTTAAGCAGTTTGCACCGCAGTCCATAGCCTTTAAAGCTGTTTCATAATCGCAGGCGCTGTGACCAATGGAAACAACGCAATCCTTTGAAACCTCTTTAATAAATTCTTCGCTTCCCTCAAGCTCGGGAGCTATAGTAATCATCTTTACGTTTTTGAACTGTTTGAATCCCTCAATATCGGGGTTCTTGATGTATTTTTCGTTCTGTGCGCCCTTGTAGGTCGGAGAAATATACGGGCCTTCAAAATGGAAGCCCAAAATATTAGCACCCTTAAAATCGGTTTTTGCGTTAACAACCTTTAAAAGGTCATCATAACCCATTGTCATAGTGGTAGGTAAGAACGAGGTAGTACCGTTCTTTGCGTAAAAATCACACATACGCTCAAAATCGGCATCCATGGTATCCATACCTATACAGCCATGGGTGTGAACATCGATAAGTCCGGGAATAACACGCTTACCGCCGGCATCGTAGCCGTTTTGAAATGCGGTTTCGGAAATAGCGGTTATTTTACCGTCTTTAATCTCTATATTAACCCTTTTGCCGTTTACAATCGCATTATTTATATTCATAAGCTTAATTCTCGCTGAAAATTACAGTAAGGTCGGGATGAAGCTGAAGAATTGATGCAGGAATCTGCGGGTCAATCGGGCCAAAGAATGCCTTTTCAAGTATATCCTTTTTATTCTGTCCGTTAGCGATAAGCAGAACCTTTTTTGCCTGCATAATTGAAAGCATACCCATAGTGATAGCCTTTCTCGGAACATCAGCCTCATTCTCAAAGAAACGGGCGTTTGCTTTAATGGTGGATTCGTGCAGGTCAACAACGTGGGTTTCCTTGGTGAAAACGCTGTCAGGCTCATTAAAGCCGATATGACCGTCAAGACCGATACCTAAAAGCTGTAAATCAATACCGCCAAGTGCCTTGATGCGGGCATCGTAAGCCTCACCCTCGGCTTTGGGGTCTGTTGCCTTGCCGTCAGGCACAAAGGTTTTTGCTTTATCGATATTTATATGGTCGAAAAGATTGGTGTTCATAAAATAGCGGTAGCTCTGGTCGTTATCGCCGTCAAGACCTACATATTCATCAAGGTTAACCGAGGTGACACAAGAAAAATCAAGGTCGCCGTTTTTGCACCACTCGGCAAGATTTTTGTAAGCACCAACCGGTGAAGAGCCTGTTGCAAGACCCAATACGCAGTTATTCTTCTGAACAACCTGTGCTGCAATAATTGCGGCTGCCTTACGGCTTAATTCTTCATAAGTTTTTACGGTAATAAATTTCATATCGCTTTCCCCTTTATATGTATTTTTCTACGATTTTCTTCATCTCGTCCCATTTGGCTTCCATATCGGCAACCAATTTAAGCTGTGTATGGCAACGGTCGAGATTGTGCTCGGGGTAAGATGTGCGGAAGTATGTATCGCCGTTAAGATAATCGGTTAAAAAGCGCATACCGCACTCGATAGTCATCATCTTTGCACCCTCGGGCATAAGCATTATTTCATCGCGCGAAAGCTGACCGCCGCAACCCTCTAAATAACCCTTTGCATAAATATCAAACATATCAAGGTCAAGACTAACAAGACTTAAATCCTTTTCATCCTCTGCCGCGGTGCTTGCGCCGAAACGGATAGAATCGCCGAAATCGGTAACCGAGAAGCCGGGCATAATGGTATCAAGGTCAATAACGCAAAGCGCCTTGCGGGTTTTACTGTCAAGCATAACATTGTTGGATTTTGTATCGTTATGGGTAACGCGAAGCGGTAAAATACCCTCTTTATTGGCGTTGTAAAGCACCGAGTAGAAATCAACACGCTCTTTTAAAAACGCAATTTCCTCCCTCACGCCTGCGGCACGACCCACAGCATCCTTTTCAACTGCCTCCAAAAAGTCTCTGAAGCGCTTGGGGGTGTTATGGAAATCGGGAATGGTTTCAAAAAGCGTATCTGCAGGGAAGTTGCTTAAATCTCTCTGGAACTTACCGAATGCTACAGCGCACTGACGGAAGTCCTCAACATCATCAGGATGCTCAAGGCAAAGTGAGTCCTCAATGAAATCATAAACACGCCAGCAAGAACCGTCCTCTGCTAAATAGCAAGATTTGCCGTCCTTTGTGGGAACAAGGCTCATAACCTCGCGCGGGTCTTTAACCATGGGGCGAAGATATTCTGTTACCTTTTCAATGTTTTGCATAACCTCAAGAGGCTTTTTGAAAACATTGTTGTTTACCGATTGCAATATGTAACGGCGGTCATTGCCGTTATCGTCACAAACAAGCAAAAATGTGCTGTTTATATGACCGTTACCGTATGGCTCACAGGATTTAGGTGCTGAACAAAGGGAAAATTGCGAAATTACAAAATCTTTATTCATAATAATACCTCTTAAAAAGTTTATTTATTAACTATAGCATCAGCGGCGGCATTGAGATAATCACCCTCATAATGCTCGATAGAGCCGTTATCAACCATCTGTGTAAGCGAAACATCAATAGGCATACGACCGAGAAGAGTAGTTCCTGTTTCGGTGGCAATATCCTCACCTGCAGTTCCGAAAACGGGGAATTCCTTACCGCAATCGGGACAACGCACAAAGCTCATATTCTCCACAATTCCGTAAACAGGAATGTTCATCATATTAGCCATATTAAGCGCTTTCTTAACGATAAGCGATACCAAATCCTGCGGAGAGGTAACAACAACTGCACCGTCAAGCGGGAGCATCTGGAATACGGTAAGCGGAACATCGCCCGTACCCGGAGGACAGTCAACCAAAAGATAATCAAGCTCGCCCCATACAACATCCTGCCAGAACTGCTTAACAGCCCCTGCTATAACAGGACCGCGCCAGATTACCGGAGCATCGTTTTGCGAAAGCATCATATTAACCGAAATAATTTTTATTCCAAGCTCGGTTTCGGCAGGCATAATGCCGAGTTCACCCTGTAAAGCGCGGGCTTTAACGCCGAAGGATTTTGGGATAGATGGGCCTGTAATATCGGCATCAAGAATACCAACCTTAAATCCGCGTTTTGCAAGCGTTACGGCAAGCAAGGAAGTAACCATCGACTTACCAACACCGCCCTTACCGCTTACAACAGCAACAACGTGTTTAATATTATTATATTCACCTGTTGGAACAAGTAAGCTTTCTTTTTCTCTTGAAGAACAGTCTTTAGAACAGCTTGAGCAATTTCCGCTGCATCCCTCTGACATATATATCACCCTTTATAAATTATTATCTCATATTAGTATACTACATTTATTTTGTAAAATCAATTATTACTTATGATAAGTTGAGCCTTCGTTGATTTTATAGGCGCGGTAGAGCTGTTCAAGAAGCATTACCCTGAAAAGCTGGTGCGGAAAGGTCATATCTGAAACCGAAAGTCTGAAATCGGCGCGTTGTTTAACACTTTCTGAAAGTCCGTAAGAGCTACCTATTATAAGACAGAGCGGTTTGCCTGCATTTGAAAGCTCGTTTACCTTTTTTGCAAGCTTTTCGCTTGAAAGCGGTTTACCCTCAACGCAAAGGGCAAAAACAAAGCTTTCGGGCGGTATTTTTTTAAGAATAACCTCTGCTTCACGCTCCAAAGCGGCGGCTATTTGCGTATCGTTCGGATTATCGGGAAGCTTTACGGGTTCAGGCTCGATAATATTAAGGTCGCAATATCTTGAAAGCCGTTTTTGGTATTCGTTTTGAGCATCCTTTAAATATTTCTCTTTCATTTTCGAGGGAGAAATAATTGTTACCTTCATCATAAAACAGTCACCCCGTTGTTACAAGGTTTTGCAACACTTAAAATATAATCGCGCTCATTTGCGGCGCCAATATCCATTAAGGCTGCCTTTGCGGTAGAAAGCGCCAGCATAGGCAGATTGTTTTTCTGGCTTAAATGCCCCAAAATAAAGCGGGTTGTTCCGTTTTGCAAAAGATAGGGCAGATTGCTTGCACAAACGGCGTTTGAAATATGCCCCTTATCAGATAAAATGCGAAGCTTGAGGTGATGCGGATAAGGCCCGTTTTTAAGCATTGTTACATCGTGATTTGATTCAAGAAGTACCGCTTCGCAGCCTGAAAGAGCGGATTTAACCTCTTCTGTAACAACCCCAAGGTCGGTACAAACGGCGCATTTTTTGCCGTTCGGCAAGGTTAATGTGTAACCGCTTGAGCCTTCGCAGTCGTGGCTTGTTGCAAAGCGCGAAAGAGCAATGTTACCGAATGAAATACCGTCTTTATCGGCAACTACAAGCTTTGCGTTTTCGGGAATGAAATCACCCTCCGCCAATGCCGTCAGAGTTTTTTCGGATGCAATAAGCGGAATATTAAGCTTTTTAAGTAAAACCTTTAAGCCTTTAACGTGGTCAATATGCTCGTGAGTTACCGCAACCGCCAAAAGCTCTTGCGGCGAAACACCTGCGTTTTCCATAGCGGCGCAAAGCGATTTAAAGGAAGCGCCTGCATCTATTAAAATTCCGCCTTCTGCGGTGGAAATGTATGTGCTGTTGCCTGTTGAACCGCTGAAAAGCGGACAGATTTTTGCCATTTTTATCCTCCAAATGCTACAAAACGGAGCGTTACAGCTCCGTTTTATATATAAATTAAAATTTTAAGCAAGGTTTAATGCCGCCTTAACAGGGTCGGTCTCAACACGGCGGATATCAGCGCCCAAAGCGGTAAGCTTTTCGGCCACGTGCTCATATCCTCGGTCGATATAGCATATATCCCCTATTTCGGTTGTTCCGTTTGCGATAAGACCTGCGATTATCATTGCGGCGCCTGCGCGTAGGTCAACCGCTTTAACAGGAGCAGGGTTAAGCGTTTCAACACCTGTGATTACGGCAACCTTACCGTCCACCTTAACATCAGCGCCCATAAGAGTTAATTGGTCAACATAGCGAAAACGATTGTCCCAAACGCCTTCGCGAACAATGCTTGTCCCCTCTGCAATGGCAAGAAGCACCGCCATCTGCGGTTGCATATCGGTTGGGAAACCGGGATGCGGCAGGGTCTTAACATTGCATTTTTTTGGACGGTGGGTCATCTTGATATGAACCGCCTCATCAAACTCCTCCACCTCAACACCTGTTTCAACAAGTTTTGCGATTATAGATTCAAGATGCTTCGGGGTTACGTTTTCAACCATTACATCACCGCGGGTTGCGGCTGCGGCAACCATATATGTGCCGGCTTCAATCTGGTCGGGAATAATACTGTACTGCGTGCCGTGCAGATGCTCAACACCGCGTATTTTAATAATGTTAGTACCTGCGCCCATAATGTTTGCGCCCATAGAGTTAAGGAAATTTGCTAAATCTACAATATGGGGTTCTCTCGCGGCGTTTTCAATTATGGTAAGCCCTCTTACCCTTACTGCGGCAAGCATAATATTTATTGTAGCACCTACCGATACTACATCAAGATAAATACTGCTTCCCGTAAGGCGCTGCGCCTTTATATCCACCATACCGTTTTCGATAGAAACATCAGCCCCGAGAGCCTCAAAGCCTTTTATATGCTGGTCAATAGGACGAACGCCGAAATCGCAACCGCCGGGAGGTGCAACACGCGCACGGTTAAGCCTGCCGAGCAGTGCGCCCAAAAAATAACTTGATGCGCGCATACCCTCCGCCATTTCCTTTGTAACAACAAAGGAATTTACGTTAGCGGGGTCAATTTCAACTGTGGTTGGATTAAGCATTTTAACCCGAGCACCCAACTGCTCCATAACATTAAGGATACAGTTAACATCGGATATTTCGGGAAGATTTTCAATTATACATGGGCTTTGGGCAAGTAATACGGCAGGTAAAATTGCAACAGCGGCATTTTTTGCGCCGCTTATGCGAACACTGCCTTTTAGCGGTTTACCGCCTTTAATAACAAATTTTTCCAAAAGCGCACTTCCGTTCGAATTTTTTTATCAGCGGCTTCCGCCGATATAAAAGCTGTCCTTACCCGTACCGGGGTGGGAAATTCTTCTGCGTCTGCTTCTGCTGCGATGTTTTAAATTACCCTCATCGAAGAAAGCAATCATAAACATAAGTATAAAAAGTGCGGTAAGCAGAATAAGTATTTCCGAAGAAACACCGCTTATTGCAAGGCTGCGCTTACCGAGAACCATAAACAAAACGTTGGTAAGAGCATAGTCAATACTCAACAAAATGCTTGCAATGCCCATTATCTGAATACGAACATAGTTGCTGTGGCGGTTGATCATATTCATAAGCTTTGCGTATTGAAGCATAAAAACCAAAAGAATACTGCAATTAAGTAAAAGCAAAATGTGTTCGATAGTAAGGGCGAGCGTATTAAGTGCGGTAAACACCCAAACTAAACGAATCATCCAATAAAAAACCGGTAAAATGAACAGCATAGCGGGGATTTTTATTTTAGCCACGCCCGATACGGCGTAAACTATAAACAGCACTCCCGAAGCTACACCAAAAACCGCCAACAAAGCGCTTTGCCATGAAGGCACGCTTACAGGGGAGGTTACGGTTACTGAATCAAATACCATCCAACCGCCGAGCAAAGCCGAGGAAAGACCGAGCAACGCCCCCACCTTCGGTGCTTTTATGGGGCAACGGCGGGTAAAGAAAGCCGCTGTTACGCTTACGGCTAAAAGACCCAATATTGCAAGTAAAAGGAAAAAATTATCTGATGAAAGGGTATTTATAACAAAACCTTTATCATCTATTGTTGTAAACATTTGCTTCATTCTGAAGTAGACACTCAAAGCGGCACTGATGCCGAAAATTAACATTATATGTTTGTATTTCATTGCTACACTTCCAAGTGGTATAAATTATTATCGAGCATACTATATATTATTATACAATACATTTTACTAAAAATGCGACCAAAAGTCAACACAAAACGGAAAAAGAAGGGTAGAAATGAAAAAAATAATTTGGTTAGGACTGTTTTTGCCGTCACTTTTATTGCTCGCGCCGTTGCCTTTGCTTAAAACTCCAACCCAAGCTGTTGCGGCAGGAGTTTATTACACCGAGCTTGAGGTGAACGAGGCTCCCGAGGCACAAAAGGCGGCAACCGACTCGTTTTTGGTTAAAGACCATAAAACAAACGAGATATACGCTCTTACGGCAAACGAGTATATCTGCGGTGTAGTATGCGGTGAAATGCCTCTTTCTTTCGGTGATGAAGCCATAAAGGCGCAGGCAGTTGCGGCGTATACCTTTGCTTGTATGCGAAGGCAGACAAATTCCGGCAAGGACTACGATATAACAACCGATTACACCGTAGACCAATGTTATGTTTCCGAAAGCGAAGCCAAACAAAAATGGGGAGATAACGCAGAACAATCAATTAAAAAAATTAAAGAGCTTGTTGATTCGGTTATGGGTTATATGGTAACTTATAACGGCAATGCCGCTTTGACGGTTTACCACAGCGCATCGGCAGGAAAAACGCAGAATGTAAGCGATGTTTGGGGCGGAAGTCTGCCTTATCTTGTTTCGGTGGACAGTGTTGGAGACACAACCTCGGAGGGGTTTGTTTCCTCGGTACAGCTAACTGCGGATGAAATGAAAGAGAAGCTTAAACCGCTTTGTTCGGTGAGCGGTCAAGCTTCTGATTGGTTCAAAAATCCTCAAAAAAATTCGGCAGGCTATGTTAGTGAGATTACCGTTTGCGGCAAAAAGCTTACAGGCTCGCAAATCCGCGCGGCGTTATCCTTAAAATCAACCTCATTCGAAATAAATTATTTTGATAATACATTTACGGTTACGGTAAAAGGGAACGGACACGGCGTTGGAATGAGCCAGTACGGAGCCGCCGCAATGGCATCAAACGGCAGCGGTTTTGAGGAGATTTTATGCCATTATTATAAAGGCTGTAAGGTTGAAAAGGTGTTTTGATTTTTTCGTATAAATTTAATTGATATTTTGTTTGGAGCAGATTTCCGTTGTGCAAAAAACGAAAATCACCTCGTCCGTCTTTTTTAGCCTTCCCCTTGATGGAGATTCCCCTGTCAGGGGAAATGTCCGAAGGACAAAAGGGTGCCGTCTCCGGCGAGGAAAAGGGGGACCGCTTGCGGTGGATGAGGTGAGGCAGGATTGTAAAAAAATATCTTTCTTTTGTTAATTAAAACCCCCTCATCCGTCTTTGCCTTACGGCAAATACACCTTCCCCACCGAGGGGAAGGCATAATGGGTTGTCGGAAACCGCCAACCCCTACAATAAGGCGATATAAATTCCGTTGGAATTTGCGATATACGCGATTGCGTGCGATATATCTTCAATGCGATATGCCCTACGGGCGTTTTCGGTAGGGTACGGCAATTTTTGACGTACCGCCGGATTTTGCAGTAAATAAATCGGTATACCGTAGGGGATGATGCCCACATCATCCCTTTTTTATAAATTTCCTCAAGCAGTAACCTATTTGCCTCAGTCTCAAAAATCTTGCAGATTATAATAAGCTGTTCGCATTTAAATCCGCCTTTTTTCTCTTTGATTTGGTATGTGCTGAGGTTCATATCTAAAAAATCCGCCATTCTTTGCTGGCTTATGTTATACATTCTTCTTAATCCTGCGATTTTTTCGTAATAAGGCTTTTTCATAAAACCACTCCAAAAATAAAAAGTGCGCCAACCAAAGCCGGCGCACCGAAAAACGCAAACTCCGATTGTCGCGAAACAAAACTCAAAACATTTAGTATTCAAACAAAACATTTCTTGTAGTCAGAAGTTGCGTTTTTGCCATAAGAATGACAAATAATTTTTTGTTTGAATACATATATTAAATTTTGAAAAAATTAAAAAGATATAAAAAATCTATTTTATCAAGTTTTGTTTCGCATACACATCATAACATAATATAAAAAATATTTCAAGGAGTGAAAAAGCACTATTTTTGTAAATTTATGTCGAAAAATGTATTTTACCTTTTAAAAACATCCAACAAGTCATTTTTGGTAAAGCATTTAAAGGAAAAGGCGATAAAGAAATAAATTGGAATTCCAATTAAACATAAAAGTATTATGTAAACCAAATTTGAGAGAGGGAAAAGCAGTAAAATTCGGCTTAATGCAAGCATAACTGTAAGCGACACCGAAAAAGGTATCAAAAACCAAAATGTAACGCTGATTTTTGCGTTGCTTACCTTTATAAGTCTTCCCACATTCAAAAAGCAAGTTAAAATATTTGATACATACATTATACCCAAAAATCCCATAAGTCCGAATGACGGTAAAAACGCAAGCACCAAAATGATTCGCAAAGCCGAGTCACCTATCGCGGTGCGAAAGCAGAATTTCTGCTGGTCAAGACCCTTTAAAAGTCCGTCACAAACGCTGTCTAAATACATAAGCGGAACAATCGGCGAAAGCGCGCAAAGTAAAAAGCCTACCTCACTGCTTGAGAAAATGAGTCTGCCTATTTCATCGCCTGCAACAAGAAAAACCGCCGAAAAAAGAAATGCCGTTATTGAGGTTAGTTGAATAATACGCTCGGTTGCCCCTTTTACAAGATAATTTTTATTAAGCGCCTTTGCTTCTGAAATTTCGGGTATAAGCATTGTTGAAAGCGCGCCCAAAAGGGAGGACGGAAAGAAAAGCACAGGCAAAGCCATACCCTTTATCATACCGAACTGTGCAAGAGCCCCCGAACCGCCCGAATTTTTCTCTAAACCCTTTGGAACAAGCAGATTTTCCGCGGTACGAAGAGCCGTATTAAGGTAACGCCCTGCGGTGATAGGAATTGAAATATTCAAAAGTCTGCGAAGCACCGAAAAGGGAGGATTTTTTCTGCCCTTTAAAACAGATAGCTTTCTTGCATCCTTTAAATATAAAATCCATAAAAGAAAAAGTGATACAGCGTGTGCCGCAACATCGGCAAAAAGAATTGCCGCGCAGACTGCCGCAATACCAAAGGAAGAAAATTTTTTAATTAAAAGAACAATTACCGCAATTCTCACAAGCTGTTCAACAAGCTGTGAAACAGCCGAGGGCGAGGCTTTTCTTCCTGCAATAAAATAACCGCGCAAAACCGAAACAGCTCCCATAAACGGAAGCGAAAAGGAAAGTATTTTTACGGCAAGTATAGCCCTCTTATCGCCTAAAAGCGTTATACAGATGAAGTCGGCGCCAAAGTAGGTAACAGCCAAAGAAAACAGGGAAAGCAGAAGGGTTAAAGCAAGACTTTTTCTTAAAATATTTTTAACTCCCGATTTACTGCCGAGTGCCAGTTCATCGGCAACCAAGCGGGTTACAGCAGTCACAATACCGCTGCTCGCAAAGGTTGAAACAAGGATATATACCGAAAAAATCATTTGATAAAGACCAATTCCCTGCGCGCCGATTTCCGCCGCGAGCCACACCTTAAAAAATATACCCACAAAGCGTAAAATCAGTGAGGTTGCGGTCAATATTGCCGCGTTTTTCAAAAATACAACCTTTTTCATATTACCACTCCTGCGTGAATATCTAATTAAGGGTATGCATTGCGCGATTGTTTAATGCTTTTGGGTTGTAAAACAAAAATTTATGTGGTATTATAAAAATATGTATTACACCTTTCGGTGTAATACGCGATATAAATTCCGTTGGAATTTGCGATA
>JAZSKL010000260.1:0-5754 GCA_045534855.1 Acutalibacteraceae bacterium | reverse complement strand
TTATCCGCTTATCTATATGTTAAGTGCGGCTTTTAAATCGCCTGCGGATTTTTTAAACTCGGGAATAGTTTGGCTGCCGCAAAATCCAACCTTTGAAAACTTTGAAAATGCTTATAAAGTGCTAAAATATTCCACTTCGCTATGGAATACTTTAACGCTTGAAATCGTAAGTGCAGCTTTAGAGATAGTTTCCTGCTCAATAGCGGCATACGGACTTGCAAGGTTTGAATTTGCAACCAAAAAAATCACAATGGCAGCGTTGATGATGACTATAATAATTCCATCAACAATGATTATTATTCCTACAGTTGTAAACTTTTCAAATCTTGATTTTTTAGGCGTTGTTGATTTAATTAACAGTCTTACGGGTTCAAATATACAGATAAATATTCTTGATACGCCGCTGACGTTCTATTTACCGTCAATTTTCGGTGTGGGTCTTCGAAGCGGTATAATGATATTTATTTATATGCAGTTCTTCAAAGGTCTTCCGAAAGAGCTTGAGGAAGCGGCGCAGATTGATGGTGCATCTGCTTTTTCAACCTTTATAAGAATAGCATTACCGTCTTCAAGGGTTGTTATTTTAACGGTAAGCGTATTTGCCGTTATATGGCATTGGAACGATTATTTCTTGGCTGTTATGTATACATCGGAAAATTATCCGCTTGCGGTGGCTGTTTCAAATATGATAGTAAATATTACTTCATCAGTAAGCAGTAATACCGATATTATAACAGCGGTAACAATGTCAGGTTGCTTAATGTTTATTTTGCCTATGTTAATTATCTATATGTTCGTGCAAAAAGGTTTTATTAAAAGCATCGATCGTATAGGGATTACAGGATAAATTTTAAAAGGAGAATGTTTTATGAAAAAGTTTTTATCATTTTTACTTCTTGTTGCAATTTGCCTTACAACTTTTTCTGCTTGCGGTGAGGATAAATCCTCTGACAAGGGAAGTAATAAGGTTAATTCAGACAGCAACGTAACAGCTTCGGGTGACGGTGAAAATACTGATACACCGTCTGCTGATACACCTTCAGGCGAGGAACCGGGCAGTTCCAATACTCAAAATACCGATAATTCTCTTCGCGGTACTACCGTTACCTTTGCAAGCTGGGAGGATTTCAACGGTACAGAACGCGGTAAGGTTATTCAAAACTTTACTAAAGCTACAGGAATAAAGGTGAATGTTGTTCCGGTAACACAAAATGACTATGTTGTTAAATTGGCTTCGAGATTAAGTGCCGGTAAATCTGTTGATATTTTTATCGATAACCAGGAATTCCCAAGAACAGTATCTTTTGCACAGCCTATAACCAATACAGGTATAGACCTTAATGATGCAAAATGGGATAAGACCATTATCAAAACATCTACAATTAACGGTAATACTTATCTTGTTAATGCTACTTGGGATTTAAAATATTTTGTGCTTTCTTATAATAAGAAATTGTTTGAGGGAATTACAAGTCCTGAAGAGTATGTAGCAAACAATAACTGGACATGGGAAACATTTGCTTATGCTGCTAAACAGATCAGTGGTCTCGGAAGCGAATACGTAGGCGCTCATTTCTCAACTCCTATATTTATGGCAGCATACGGTGCATCATATATTAAATATGATTCTTCAAAACAACAATTCTATCGTTCTACCGATGAAGAAAGCTTCGCAAAGGTTTGGGATTACATACTTGACGGAAATAAGACAGGTTACTTCAATCCTACCTATAATACCCAGAAATTAGTTGCCGGTACTTGCGGTATGTCAATAAATGACTGTAGTGCGTTGCAGGCAGGCGGATATTTTAGTTCAATGAAAGAATCCGACTGGGGCTTCACATATTTGCCGAAGATGAACCAAAGCGATCCCGATTATCCGCGCGCATCGCTTATGTTTGCTTACGGACTTATGAAAGGCGCTCCGAATCCCAAGGGCGCAGGTGCATTCCTTAACTACTATCTTGATGAGAAAAATTGGAACTTTGATAATTATTATGCAAACAAAAAAGCAAAGGATTTTGCAAATATTCTTAATAAAAGAACAGTTCCCAGCACCGACTATATGTTTATCTGTAAAGGACCGCTTGCTATAACCTATACATATGGTTATTCTGAAATTGATAAGATATTCCTTAACTCTGGTTCTTCACAGTTGAACAAGGGAATACAGCAATCTAAAAACAAGATTGAAAACGCAGTTAATAAAGCTAACGATATGCTTAAAGCTGTAAAGTAGAGTGATTTTACTTGATGAGATTACAAAATAAATTTCTAAAAAGATATATATCTTATCTTATTGTATTATCTGTAGTTTTTTCGTTATCGTTTGGGATAGTAACAACCGCAGAAAACAGCGTTAACGGTACGGTTGATTTTGAGGATTACAGCTTCGGCTATCCCCAAACGAGCGAAAACGGAATAATTGTCAATACAGATAAGAATAATGCGGCAAACAGCAAGCATTCATTGCGTTACGGCTACGAATGGGATGTTACAAACGCAAAAAACGGTGCATTCGCATTGCTTTCGTTCGGTGGTTCAAAAACCGTTGAATTAAAGCCTGCTACTATGTATAAAATTGAATTAAAGTATATGCTTAAAGGCAGTACGAATTGCAGTGTGGATTTGGCTTTTTTTGCAAGCAGTGAGCTTACACCTAATTCTTCAAAATACAGGCAGGAAATTGGCCGTATTCAAAAGATTGCAACAGTTAATACCTCTAAAAATGTGTGGATTACAAAAACTGTTAATATTGCAACCGATGAAAGCTTCAATTTGTTTTACGATAAGGCTTGCGCTTGCTTGGCGGTAGGCTTTTATCCGTATACAAATGAGGGTATGGGTACCGATGTTTACGTTTATATTGATGATATAGTTGTAAAAGAAGCGGGTGCTGCACCGCAGTATACGGTAAGCTTTAATTCTAACGGCGGAAGCGATGTTGCAAGCATTTCAGGTCTTTTAAATAAGCCGATAAATTTACCTGATTCACCTGTTAAATCGGGCTATGTTTTTGCAGGCTGGTATACCGATAAAGAGCTCACAAAGAAGTTTGGCGAAGCTGTTTTTACGGAAAATGTAACTCTGTATGCCAAATGGATAGACCAAAGCGGTTATTATATTGATTTTAACAGCAGTAAATATGATAATCCTTATAAGGATGCAGAGGGTATACAAACCGCAATTTCAAAAGAAAGCTTTAATTCACCGGGAAAAAGCCTAAAATACCGAAATATCGGTGCATACGGTGCAAGAAGACTTCTTATAACCGAAGATGGCGAGCGCGTTACGGTAAAAAATCATTCACTGTATCAGATTAAGTTTTCTTACAGAAACTATACGCAGTCTCCTGCGTACTTTGAAACAATAACAAGCGGTACATCTCTTTATACAGGTACACAAGTTTTTGGCGGTACATTTGTATTGTCAACCGAGGATGAGTGGAAACACGCAACCTATTATGTTTATACAGACTTGTATAGCGAAGAGGAAAATTACCTTGTATTTTACATAAAGGGTGACGATAATCAGAAATCGGACATTTTTATAGATGATATAGAAATTACCGAGGTATCTATTCCGAAAGATGAGCCTGTTATTATGATAATAGACCACAATGACGGTGAAAATTCCCGTTATATGACGGGTAAAGAGGATGCACCTCTTAAAATTACCGACCCCGAGCGTGATGGCTATAAGTTTTTGAGCTGGTGCGAGGATAACTGGTATATAAATGATTTTTACGATGATGCATTTTATTACAGTAAAAAAATATATGCCAAATGGGCGAAGCTTAAGCAGGTTCAGAATTTTGATGATACCTATAACCATACGGGTCGTTCGTTGGGATATGATTTAGATATAGAAATTTATGATTCTACTAAATCAGGCAATTCGTCACAAAACGCTGTTTCAAAGCCTAATTCTATACATAGAATAGGTAATACCGGGCTTAAAAAAGGCTTTGTAATTTTCGATAGCACTATGGAAGCTTTGATTCCAGATCAAAATTATTTAATTACCTTTTCTGTAAAGGCTGATAAAATCACAAACCCTGATGAAATGATTGAAATTGCACAAACAAGAGCGCGTGATTATGCATGGGCTTGCGATGATGACGGCACTTATCCTATTGTCTCGGTTAGTGATTTAAAAGAGGGACAATGGACTAAGGTAAGCTATATAATGACCGTATACGAAAAATATCTATCTATATTTACAACCGGTAGTAACAGCTTGTATTTTGATAATTTTTGTATTGAATGGTTACCGCCCGAAACCTACGAGTTTGAAAACGGCGATTCGGTAATTGTTACCGAGCTTGATATGAATGACGATTATATCAATGATAACAAAACAAATAATTCAAATGATAAAGACGGTGTTTCTCCAAATACCGGTGATCGAAAATTACCTCTTTCAAACAGTATTATCTGTTTTGTTTCGGCTTGCGGTTTGATTATTTTGTGCAGCCGTTTTGTAAAAAGGAGGGGATTTTAGTATGGCAAAAATAAATTTTAAAGATAAAAAATTTATAATTATTATTTCTGCTGTATCTCTTCTTTTAGTTGCCGCTATTGTTTTAGCAGTTATTTTCTTTCCTTTCTCAAATAACAGTACAAAAACCAATCAGAACGATTCAAACAAACAGAATATAACAGATGATTCTGATGACCTGAACGATTTTCCAACAGATGATGATTTTGATTACGATTTTACGGACGATTTTGAAAGCGATACTCTTTATTTGAACGAATTTGATTACTTTACCCATCTTTTCGTTTATCCCAAAGGTACTAAAGAGGAAGAACTTCTAATCATAAATCGTTTGTATCTTGAGGCACACGATAAATATTCAACACTTTCTCCTCCGTCAACCGATAATGAACAGGCAGAAGAGGGACAGCTTGAACTGCTTATCGGTAATACTAACCGTCAGATTTCAAAGGATGCTTTGGCTATTCTTAATAAGAATAAAAATAAGAATGCCAATGACTTCATTATTATGGAAAAGGATGGTAATATTGCCATTGCGGCACTTTCGAACGGTGCGCTCGAAAAGGCTGTTGATTATTTTATTGAAAAATTTATGAGCGAAGATTATCCTGAAATGAAAAAGGGATACTGTTATGTATATCAGAAAAATCCTGATATAAAAACCGCAAGAATAGCGGGTGTTGATCTTCGTCAGTGGAAAGTAGTTGTTCCTAACGGTACTTCGTACATATTTATGCGTTATATCAATTCTGCAATTGATATGATTCGCGAATCAACCGGTTATGAAATTCCTGTTTGTATCGATGTCAAAACCCCCGCTACTGCTTATGAGATTTTGGTAGGGGAAACTAACCGAAATGAAAGTGCTTTAGCGCTTGACCGCGATAGTTATGTTTTAACCCAAAGCGGCACAAAAATTGTTATTACGGCAGGTCACAGCTATTCTCTTCAGCGCGCAACACAAAAGTTTTATGCTTATGTTAACAGCGCAATCAATCAAAAGTCTGCCGATTTTATTCCGTCAGGACTTAATATAAGCGGCAAATACGAGGAATCCGATACCGATTATAACCTTGCTTTTGCAGATGAATTTGATGATGACAGTCTTTCGAATTGGATTAACCGTCCCGGTTACTTAAATACCGTTACAGGTATTGCAACAGGCGGTACTGTAACCTTTACCGAGGATGAGCGAGTTAGATATGTTAAGGACGGTAAGTTCGTATTTAAGCTTAAAAGTGACGACCTAATTAA
>JAZSKL010000179.1:0-3033 GCA_045534855.1 Acutalibacteraceae bacterium | reverse complement strand
ATAAGATTAGATTTCGGCGCCATTCATTATATTTGATATAATATCAGGCACTTCTTGATGGCAACCACCGCAGCCGGTTGAGCAATTGGTTATTTTTTGAACGCTTTCAAAAGTTTTTAGCACGTCATCAAATTTGACGTTGCTTTGAACAGCGTCTGCTATATTAGCATAGCTTACCTGTTTGCAATTACAAACCATATAATTTTCCTTCATAGTTGCCACCTCTTATCTTTAAATTATTTGAAATATCTACCGAGAAGTCCCTCAAATGCCTTGCCGTGGCGAGCCTCGTCACGAGCCATTTCATGAACTGTATCATGGATAGCATCAAGACCTAATTCTTTAGCAAGCTTTGCAAGCTCAAACTTACCGAGAGTAGCGCCGGTTTCAGCATCTACACGCATCTCAAGGTTTTTCTTGGTGCTGTCGGTAACAACTTCGCCGAGAAGCTCTGCAAATTTAGCTGCATGCTCTGCTTCTTCCAAAGCTGCCTTTTCCCAATAAAGTCCGATTTCGGGATAACCCTCGCGGTGTGCAACGCGGGACATAGCAAGATACATACCAACTTCGCAGCATTCACCGTTAAAGTTTTCGCGAAGACCTGCGATAATGCGCTCATCAACACCCTTTGCAATGCCTACAACGTGCTCGGCAGCCCAAGTTTTCTCTCCTGCCTGCTCCTGGAATTTAGAAGCCGGTGCGTGGCAGATGGGGCATTCTGCGGGAGCAGAGTCTCCCTCGTGAGTGTAACCGCAAATAAGACATACATACTTTTTCATAATAATTTCCTCCGTTAATAAAAATGTTTTTCTTTTTTGATTTTTAATCATTACAGCCTTGACAATCTTTACACACACCCGTTATAACATAAAGCTCGGTTTCGGGTAAAAATCCGCAGCTTTCAGCTATACTTCTGGGTGTTGTTCCGGAAAGAGCGCCATCGGCTATCTTTCCGCAACACCTGCAATGCAGATGCAGGTGAGGGGAGTTATCGCCATCAAAATGCTCAAAACCATCCCCAACGGAAATGTGCAATATATCGCCCTCGGAACTTAATGCCGAAAGATTTCTGTATACCGTACCAAGGCTTATATTGGGTAACTGCTTACGAACCTCCTCGTATATCCACTGTGCAGTGGGGTGGGTTGTTGTTGAACGCAGTACTTCAATAATTGCAGCACGTTGTTTGGAATAGTTTTTCATAGCGCCTCCTTAAAATCAGTAATGATTACTGTTTTTATTATACACGCTTTTTTTGTTTTGTCAATACTTTTTTTAAAAATTTTTTTAATTTTTTTAAAAAGTAAAAAAGGGGAATATTATATAATAATAAGTAGGAGTTGATTTTATGTGTACTGCAATTTCCTTTGTAACTAATAACCATTATTTCGGGAGAACGCTTGATTTAGAATATTCTTACTGCGAAGCTATAACGGTAACGCCGAGGAATTTTGTGTTTGATTTTCGAAAAACAGGCGAAGAAAGGCATCATTACGCAATAATAGGTATGGCTTATGTAAATAATGGTTATCCGCTTTATTATGATGCCGTAAATGAGTACGGCTTGTGTATGGCAGGACTTAATTTTCCCGATAACGCGGTTTATTTTGGGGAAAGAAAAGATAAAATCAATATTGCACCGTTTGAGTTTATTCCTTTCATATTATCCAAATGCAAAGACGTGAAGGAAGCAGAAATACTTTTGAAGGATATAAATTTAATAAACGAAAATTTTTCAAACGAACTGCCTGCTTCGCCTTTGCATTGGATGATTTCGGATAAAAACTATTCTATAACGGTGGAAAGTGTAAAAACAGGGCTTAATGTTTATAAAAATGCAGTGGGCGTGCTAACAAACAATCCTCCATTTGATATGCAGATGTTTAATCTTTCTAAATACCGTAATATTACAAGCGGTCAGGGCAAAAGCTCATTTGCTGAAGGTATAGAGCTTTTATCTTACAGCAAGGGGATGGGAGGAATAGGTCTCCCCGGAGATTTAAGCTCCGATTCGCGTTTTGTAAGAGCCTGCTTCACAAAGCTGAATTCTGTATGCGGTGGGGATGAAAACAGCAGTGTACATCAGTTTTTTCATATTATGGGGGCAGTTGAACAGGTGAGAGGCTGTAATGCAACGAAAGACGGTATGGAAATTACAATCTATACCTCTTGCTGTAATGCTGATAAAGGGATTTATTATTACACTACCTATGGAAACAGAGCAATAAATGCTGTTGATATGCACCGAACGCAGCTTGACGCCGATAAACTTTCAATATATCCGCTTATTACCGAACAAAAAATAGATTTTCAAAATTAAAATTAAACTGCTGTCTTGCGTGATTGATTTGCAAGACAGCAGTTTTTTAAATTTTATTTAATGCTTTATCAGTTGGTAAACTTTTCAACATCGGCCTTGATTTTAGCTTCAAGCGCTTTTGCGGCTTCAACCGTTTCAGCACTTACCGAAATATAAATTTTAAGCTTTGGCTCTGTTCCCGAGGGACGTGCTACAACCGAGCAGTTATCGCTCAACATAAATTTAAGAACATTTTCTTTGGGAAGACCGTCAATACCTGTATTATAATCTAATGCTTTAATAACTTCTTTTCCACCGAAGCCGGTTATTTCACCGCGTAAAGACTCCATAATATCCTGCATCTTATTAAATCCTGCAGAACCCTCAAACTGATATGAGTGGAGTGTGTTAAGGCAGAAGCCGTATTGATTATACAGGCTTTCAAGCTTTTGCAAAAGGCTGATGCCTTTTGATTTATAATAAGCAAACATTTCGCAAATAAGGAAAGAAGCAACAACAGCATCCTTATCGCGTACATAAGTGCCGCTTAAATAGCCATAGCTTTCTTCGAAACCAAAAATATAGGAATCTTCTTTACCTTTTGCCTCAAGCAAGCCAATTTGTTCGCCGATATACTTAAATCCTGTTAAAACATTTACGGTTCTTACACCGTAGTTTGCGGCAATGCGGTCTGCCATATCTATTGAAACGATTGTTTTAACCAAAACAGGGTC